>JBEGTP010000230.1:0-13111 GCA_041179365.1 Pseudomonadota bacterium | reverse complement strand
AGCAAAGCGAGACGCCATTGTGCGCTCCCTCTTGCAGCACGGCGTGACGCGCGAAGCGGTTCACATCCGCTTTTATTCTGATGACATCTCTGACCTGCCGAGCTTTGACTGGGCCGATGTGCCGATTGCCGTTAACCCAAGCAAGCGTCTGCGCGCCCATGCTGTTGCGCTCGGGTGGGAGATATTGGGTTAGCCGGATTTTTGCCGAAGCGCCGCGAGCTTGCGAAGCTTTGGCGAGACCACGGGAATTGTAAGCATCGTGCTGACAACGGCCATGAGCAAAAGCGCCGTAAAGGTTTCATTGGTGATCACTGCTTTGTCGAGCAAGATGTTTGCAAAGATGATCATGATGAGCGCTTTGGTTTGTAGCAGCCACCCGATGAGCGATGCTTCGCCGGGTTCCCATTTTAAAATCCGTCCGGCGATGTGAATGCCCGCGAGTTTGCCCGAGACCGACGCGATCACCAGCAACGCTGCGGCGCCAAAGACAGTCCAGCCCCCCATATCCCAATTGGTTTTTAGGCCCGTACTCAGAAAGAAAACGGGCATGAACGCGAGCAAGACTGTCTCACGAAAGCGGTCCATCCGCTCTTGATCAAACCAGCGCGCTTCGGTCACCGCACCGGCAAGGAATGCGCCGACCATGAAGTGCAGCCCAGCCCAGTCGGCTGCCCAGCCGCAGAGGAGGAGCCAAATGACGCCGACATACCAACGGTCAGCATCCTTGATGCGCGGCATGAAGCGGCGGTAAAGCGCGCTTGCGACACCAAAAGCAAGCAAGAACGCGGCCTGGCGCCCTACGCGCTCCCAATCGAGCAAAATAAGCGCGAGCACGCCCCAAATCGCCACATCATCAAGGCTGGCATAGCGCAAGATGCGCTGGCCAAGCGGCTCGCGTAAAATTTCCAGTTTCTCCATCAGGAGTACGAGGATGGGAAGCGCTGTGACCGCGCACGCCATGCCGATGCCCAAAACAAATTGCCATTGCTGGCCCTTTGGCCCGATCCATCCGGTGCCCAATCGCAGAAGGACCAGTGCGGCAAGACTGCCAAAGAGCAAAGGCAGGGCGAGGGCCAGACCCGCCGTCACGCCCGTTTCTCGGCGGCGCTGCCACGCCTCGCTGACGTCCAGCTCAATACCTGCAATCCAGACAAAAATCATCACCGACCACCAAGCGACGCCGTTTAACGATCCAATCGTCTGCGGGGTAAAGACAAAGGCATAATAGGCTGGGAACAAAGCCCCCATCACGCCGGGGCCAAGCAGGATTCCGCAAATAATCTGCACCACCACGAGCGGGGCAAAATACTCGGTCCGCCCCAGCCTCCAGAGGAGAAAAGGAACGACGAAGATCAGCAGCATGGCGATCAGGAAAATTTCGGTCGGTGTCACGCTCGCTCGTTTATCGCATGGTGACCGCGATTCAAGGTAAACTTGGCTCTCAAATCGCTCCTAGAGGGTGTAGGATCGCGCTTAGCTGCCGGAGCTGCCAAAATGAATCCAACAGGCCTTAAGCGGCTTTACACGGCGTTGCTGATCACATTCTCAAGCCATTCCTGCCGCCCTGACCGCGGCGTTGGTGCAATGCCGGACGCGAGCGCGGCATCTGAAACAGCCTCCAAGCTCAGCTTTCCGGTCAACAGGGCCTGTGCTTCAGCGCTTTGCCAACCAGCGTAACGGTCTTTAACGAAGCCAGCGAGTGCCCCATTCTCAATGAGCGTTGCCGCACCGAGCAAGCCCCGCGCAATCACATCAACCGCGCCGATATGGCCGTGGAAGAGGTCGGCAGGGTCGATACTCTGGCGCCGAACCTTTGAATCGAAATTGTTGCCGCCCGTTGTAAAACCGCCATCTTGCAAGATGTAATACATGGCCGTCGTGATCTCTCGAACGTCGTTGGGAAATTGATCGGTATCCCAGCCATTTTGAGGGTCGCCCCGGTTCATATCGATTGAGCCAAAGATACCGAGCGCGGTTGCCGAAGCGATTTCATGCTCAAAGCTATGGCCCGAAAGCGTGGCATGATTGGCCTCAATGTTGACCTTCACCTCCTTTTCAAGACCGTGTTGCTTGAGGAAGCCGTAGATCGTCTCAACGTCAAAATCATATTGATGTTTGGTTGGCTCGTGCGGCTTGGGTTCGATGAGGATCGCGCCGGTAAAACCGATCTTATGTTTATGGTCGACAACCATCGAAAGGAAGCGACCAAGCTGCGCCTTTTCTTGGGCAAGGTTGGTGTTGAGGATCGTATCATAGCCTTCGCGTCCGCCCCAGAGAACATAGTTCGCGCCGCCCAGTCGGTGCGTCGCTTCAAGGCAGTGGCGCACCTGCGTTGCAGCAAAGCGGAAGACGTCTGGGTCAGGATTGGTTGCCGCTCCGGCCATGTAGCGCGGATGGCTAAAGAGATTTGCCGTACCCCAAAGCGGCTTGATGCCCGTTGCGGCCTGCTTGGCCTCCATCTTGTCCACGATCACGGCGAAGTTTTTGACATGCTCAGCTATGGTTGTGGCTTCGGCCATGACATCGACGTCGTGGAAGCAGTAATAAGGCAGGCCGAGCCGCGTGAAAAAGTCGAACGCTTCATCAAGCTTATGGTCCGCCGCCGCCTGATCGAGCGCGCCACTGTGCCAAGGGCGATTGAACGTGCCTTTGCCAAACACGTCAAACCCATCCCAACAAAAGCTGTGCCAATAGCATACGGCAAAGCGCAAGTGCGCCTCCATCGTTTTACCCAAGACGATACGGTTTTTATCATAATAGCGGTACGCCAGCGCATTCGTCGTTTCGGGTCCCTCAAAGGCAATGGGGGCAATATCTTTAAAATAGCTGGCAGCCATCGGGGGTCTCCTAGAAAGTTGATTTAAGCTGGCGATAAAGGGTTCGGTACGCGTCAATTTTTTCGGCATAATGATGAGTGAGCGCGGGTTCAGGGTGGATGACAGCGCGTACCGGGGGGGCAGGGCAAATGTCGTCAACCGTCCCGTTCGTATCCGCCAGATGGGCGAGCCGCGCAGCACCAAGCGCAGGGCCGACCTCGCCACCGTCGCGGTAGATCAGCGGTCGATCCAGCGCCGCGCTCAATATCTTACCCCAATAGGCAGAGCGTGCGCCGCCACCGATGACGGTGATCGTTTCAACGCTTGAGCCGCTCGTGAGGAGCGCGTCTAGGCCGTCGCGGAAAGCAAAGGCAACGCCTTCCAATACGGCTTGGGCTAAAGCGCCGCTGTCAGTCTCGTGTGTGATGCCAAACACCACGCCCTTTGCGTGCGGATCGTTGTGCGGCGTTCGTTCGCCCGACAGATAGGGGAGGAAGAGTTCGCTTGCACACGGCATGTTGCGCGCCTCGGCTATGGCGAACAGGGCCGCTGGATCATCAGCGCCGCAGAGCTTCGCTGCCCAATCGACACAGCTTGCGGCGCTTAATATAACCGACATTTGGTGCCACCGATCAGGCAGGGCATGGCAAAAAGTGTGCACTCCGCCTTCGGCGTTTGGACGATAGCGCTCATTGGCAAGGAACAAGACGCCCGAGGTGCCGAGCGAGAGAAAGGCGTCCCCAGCTTTGACAACGCCAACGCCGACCGCCCCTGCTGCATTGTCGCCACCGCCTGCTGCGACAGCTACACAGCCCATGCCCCAGTTATTGGCAATTTCACGCCGTAATTGCCCAGTGAAGGCATTGCCTTCAAACAAGCGCGGCATATGGGATAGGTCAAGACCTGTGGCTGCGAGCATCGTTTCTGACCAGTCGCGTTTGGCCACATCGAGCCACAATGTTCCGGCGCTATCCGACATGTCCGACGCCTGATCGCCGGTCATTTGGAGGCGGACATAGTCTTTTGGCAGAAGCACGATCTTCGTTGCGGCATAAATATCGGGCTCATGCGCGCGCACCCATTGCAGCTTCGGCGCGGTAAAGCCGGGCATCGCGCGGTTGCCAGTGATGCTGGTCAAGTCCGGGATTGCCGCTTCAAGCGCTGCACATTCTGCAACGCTGCGGCCGTCATTCCAGAGTATCGCTGCGCGCAGGGGCCGCGCGTCCGCTCCAATAAGTGTTGCCCCGTGCATCTGGCCCGAAAGGCCGATAGCCCTCACGGCGCTCCGGCGCTTTGCATCAAGCGCGCAGACGGCCACATTGGTGGCGTGCCACCAGTCGTCAGGGTTCTGTTCAGACCAGAGGTCATGCGGGCGCGATACAGAAAGCGGCGCGCTCGCCTGCTCTAAGACCGCTCCCGCGCCATCGACCAGCACCGCCTTGACCGACGAGGTTCCGACATCAATCCCTAAATACATAGGCTCTTTCTAAACCTTGCGGTAGCGGAAGTACCAGACCTCATGGTGATAAACTGAGCGCGCCTTGCGTTCATAGCGCGTTTCCGGCCAATCCGCAGGGCGCGTCTGAAAATCATGACGATCGTTGATCTGCCACGCAAAGTCGGGTCTCCGGTTCATTTGCATGAGTGCCCAGCGGACGTAGACGGCATGATCGGTGCCAAAGCGGAAATCGCCGCCTGGTTTGAGCTTGGCCGAAATCAAATCAAGCGGGCCAGGGTTCATCATCCGCCGCTTCGCGTGACGCGCTTTGGGCCAAGGATCCGGGTGGAGGAGGTATACGCGGTCAAGCGACGCGTCGGGTAATCGCGCGAGGGCAGCAAGGGCATCGCCCATATGAAGGCGGACGTTACTGAGTGCGCCATCGCGGATATGCAGGAGCGCGCCGACCACGCCGTTCAAAAACGGCTCGCACCCAATGAAGCCATGGTCCGGATGCAAGGCGGCTTGCGCCGCAAGATGCTCGCCAGCGCCAAAGCCGATTTCAAAATGGAGCGGGCGCGCAACGCCTTTGTCATCGCCGCCGCTCGCATCGTCAAAGAGCGTCAGAGGGTCAAGCAGCCCATCGGGCAGGCTGACCTGCGGCAAAAGTGTTTCCACCAAATCACGCTGGCCCGGGCGGAGGCTATGCCCCTTCGCGCGTCCGTACAGGCGGTTGAGGGCTGTTGGGCCAGCATGGGGACGCTCTGTCATCGGTACGGCGCATAACGGCTGGAGCGGTGCCGACGCAAGGCCGACACCGCCCGGCCGAGAAAGACTTTAAAGCGCTGCCTTCAGGGCATCGACCAGATCCGTCTTCTCCCAAGGGAAGAAATCGCCTTCTGCCTTTTGGCCAAAATGACCGTAAGCCGCTGTTTTGCGGTAGATCGGCTTGTTAAGGCCGAGATGCGTGCGAATACCGCGCGGGGTGAGACCGCCAAGAGCTTCGATGCTCATGATCGCTTTCTCAATCGCGTCATCACCAACTGTGCCGGTCTCATGCGTATCCACATAGAGCGAGAGCGGCTTGGAAACGCCAATGGCGTAAGCGAGCTGAATGGTGCAGCGCGTGGCAAGGCCAGCGGCAACGATGTTCTTCGCCAGATAGCGGGTGATATAGGCCGCTGAGCGATCGACCTTCGTTGGGTCCTTGCCGCTGAACGCGCCGCCGCCGTGTGGCGCTGCGCCACCGTATGTGTCGACGATGATCTTGCGGCCCGTCAGGCCCGCGTCGCCATCGGGTCCGCCGATTTCAAAGCTGCCAGTCGGGTTGATGTGATACTCAGTGTCCTTGAGCAGCGCGGCGGGGATAGTATCAGCAATCACTTGCTTCACATAGGCGTGGAGCGTGGCTTCATTCGCGCCTTCATCATAGCCCTTGGCGTGCTGCGTGGAAACGACAATCGCGGTCGCAGCGACGGGAACGCTGCCTTCGTAGCGGAGCGTCACTTGGCTCTTGGTGTCGGGCTCAAGAAAAGGTGCCGCGCCTGAGTGGCGATCCGCTGCCATCCGTTCGAGGATCTTGTGACTGTAATAGAGCGTCGCGGGCATAAGATCGGGCGTTTCGTCAGTCGCGTAACCGAACATAATGCCCTGATCGCCTGCACCTTCATCCTTATTGCTGCCTTCGCCGCCCGCATCGACACCCTGCGCGATATGCGCCGATTGGCCGTGCAGATTGTTCATGAAGGTCAATGTCTGCCAGTGAAATCCGTCTTGCTCATACCCGATTTCTTTGACCGTGCGGCGCACAGTTGCTTCAATTTCTTCTTTCGCGCCGGGGGCCCATTCGCCGTTTTCATAAACGCCCTTGCAGCGGATTTCGCCCGCAAGAACAACAAGCTGGGTCGTCGTCAGTGTTTCGCAGGCGATCCGTGCTTCAGGGTCCTTTGAAAGAAAGAGATCAACAATCGCGTCAGAGATC
This sequence comes from Pseudomonadota bacterium, assembly GCA_041179365.1. Lineage (GTDB taxonomy): Bacteria > Pseudomonadota > Alphaproteobacteria > Sphingomonadales > Sphingomonadaceae > Aquisediminimonas. Next base: position 6,876 of record JBEGTP010000230.1, on the reverse strand, counting down.
TGGTCTGAAACCTTGTCAGGATGGCCTTCAGAAACCGACTCAGAGGTGAAGAGATAGTCGTGACGCATGCTTGAGTTTCCTTGAGATATAAAGAAAGCTTTATGTGATTTCGGCGCGCGCTTTAGCGAAGACGGGGGCGAAGTGCAATGCCGATGAGCGCAAGCATGAGGGCAAAGAGCAGCGGCAGCCGATTGCCAAAGCGTGCAAAGAGCGTTGGCTCATGCGCGGGCGGTAGCGTTGCACGCAGCACCCCCGGGCGATTGAGCGGCAGCGCACTCACGATGCGACCCTCAGCATCGATGACCGCTGAAATGCCCGTCGGCGTCGAACGGATCACGGGCAAACCTTCCTCAACCGCGCGGAGCCGCGCCTGGGCGAGGTGTTGAGCAGGCTCCCACGCGCCGTACCATGCATCGTTTGAAGGGTTGAACAAAAAGTCGGGCCGATGCGCGCGATCTACTACTTGGCCCGAAAAAATAATCTCATAACAAATTTGCGTGCCGACAGTGCCGAGACCGGGAATGGTGTCGGTGTGCGGCCCCTTGCCCGGCCAGAAATCGAGGTCGCCAGGCACAAGCCGCGCTATGCCGAGCGGCGTAAAAAGAGCTCGGAGCGGGACGTATTCACCAAAGGGCACGAGGTGAGCCTTATCGTACCGCCACAAAATCCTTCCCCGCGAATCGAGCGTAAAGCTGCTGTTCGCCGCTCCAATCCACCGCGTTTCGGTCGCTTCGCCGCGCCGGGTCTTTTGCTCGTAGATGAGGTCCGCTCCTGTCAGCAGAATGTCGCCTGGCTGGAGAAGCGACACAAGCCGTTCGCGCGCGAAGAGCGATGCAGCATCCCCTTGTCCAATCATATCGGGTACCGCCGCCTCGGGCCAAAAGATCACGCGCGGCTCGCGCGCTTTTCTGTCGACCGTCAGCGCGGCCAATTTGGCGAAATTCTCGGTCGCATAATCGGCGCGGTATTTATCTTGCTGACCGATATTGGGCTGAACGATGAGCAGCGTCGCCTTCACGGGGCGATCGTCGGGGCCCGGGATTTCGGCAAAACCATAGACCAACGCGAAAAGCGGAAGTGCTAAGAGCCCAAGTGCACTTGTCCAGCGTCGCGATAGTGCGAGACTGAGACCAGCGGCAGCGAGTATTACGATCCCTGCCGCGCCATAAGTGCCGACAAGCCCCGTTATCCCCGCCACATCGACAAAGGCTGAAGCCAGCGGATTCCAAGGGAGGCCGGTAAAAAGGGTCGCGCGCAGCCATTCTGTGACGATCCAGCTCGCGGCGAAATAAAGGGCGAAAAGGGATGCATTGCTGCGCCCCCAGCGCCAGGCAAGTCCCGTCGCCACCGCAGGATAGACAGCAAGCGGCAGCGCCAAGAAGGGCGATGCAAACCAGCCGAGCCACACCGGCATTGCCTCTTGATAAGTGAAAGCGTGCGCCATCCAAGAGAGGCCAACCGCGAAATGCCCAAAACCAAAGCACCACCCCGCCCGCAGCGCCGCGCCGCGCGATTGGAGCCCGCGCGCCAGCGCCATAAATGCTGCAAGGCAGAGGAGCAAGAGCGGCCAAAGCCCAAGCGGCGCAAACCCCATTGCCGAAACGCCACCAAGCAAGACCGCAATCAGCGACGGCCAGCGAGAGGCGAGGGGGGATAGGCGCGCAATCATCACGACTCTCTATCGCCGCTCAAGTCCGGTTTCGCAATTGGGGAGTGAGAGCTCGGCACAAACCTCCGGAAATCTGATGAACGACGTACTCGTAATAAGGACCGTCATCGCGAGCACAGCGACTTGATCCAATGGCACCCAAACCTTGCTCTCACAACGCCTGCCCGCTAACGCGCGGATCCATGGACTATGTGAGCACGAGAGGGGGCGCTGCGGCGCTTGATTTTGAGGGGGCGACGCTTGCCGGATTGGCGTCGGATGGCGGGCTCTATGTGCCGCGTTCCTGGCCGCGCATGAGCCGCGAGGCGATTGCTGCGCTCGCGGGGCTCACTTACGTTGAAACCGCTGTTGCGGTGATGCAGCCATTCGTCGCGGGGTCGCTTAGCACGCAAGAACTGCGTGACTTGTGTGCAGCGGCGTATGGCAATTTTGCGCATGATGCTGTCACGCCGCTCGTCCAGCTAGACCATCAGCACTGGATGCTTGAGCTGTTTCACGGGCCAACGCTCGCGTTCAAGGACGTGGCGCTCCAACTGCTTGGGCTTCTCTTTGAAAAATTTCTCTCAAAGTCGGATAAGCATCTGACGATCGTTGGCGCGACATCGGGCGATACCGGCTCGGCTGCGATTGACGGTGTGGCGGGGCGCGAGAAGATCGACATTTTCATGTTGCATCCCGAAGGCCGCGTCTCGGATGTTCAACGGCGGCAAATGACGACGGTGCGCGCGCCCAATGTCTATAACATCGCGGTTAAGGGTAGCTTTGATGACGCTCAAGCGATTGTAAAGGCGCTGTTTAATGATCGAGATTTCAACGGACGGTTTACGCTCTCGGCTGTGAATTCGATCAACTGGGCACGGTTGATGGCGCAGGTTGTTTATTATTTTTACGCGGCCGTCCGCCTTGGCGCGCCCGATCGCCCGATCGCGTTTTCAGTGCCAACAGGTAATTTTGGTGATGTTTTTGCTGGCTATGTCGCGGCGCAAATGGGCCTTCCGATTTCCAAGTTAATCGTGGCGACCAATGTCAATGATATCCTGCACCGTGCGCTTTCAACGGGGGACTATTCCTGCGGCACCGTAACGGCGACCGATACGCCGAGCATGGATATTCAAGTGAGCTCAAACTTTGAACGCTTGCTCTTTGATCTATCTGGGCGAGACGGCGCGGGAATGGCGAAAATGATGGCCGACTTTGAGATGACGAAGGCGATGACGATCCCGGGCGATATGCTCGCGAGCGCGCATCCCTTGTTGATGAGCGCGCGGATTGACGCGGACGAGATGGCGGCTGCGATGCGCTGGGCGCATGACCGTGCAGGGCAGACTATTGATCCGCATTCCGCCATTGGACTTGCGGCCGCGCGCGCGGCGGGGCTTGAGGGGCCCATCGTGACCCTCGCAACCGCGCATCCAGCCAAGTTCCTCAATGCGGTTGAACGCGCGACGGGGCAGCGGCCAGCACTCCCCGCGCGTATTGCGGGCCTGTTTGACCGCGAAGAGCGCTTCGATATGCTTCCTGCGACCAAGGAAGCCGTGGCGGCCTATGTCGCTGACCGGGCGACGGCGGCACGTTGAGGGCGAGCAGCATGACTCCTATCACTTTGATTGGCGAGCCTTGGGCTGACTATGGACTGCTGGACTCAGGGCATGGCCGCAAACTCGAGCGCTACGGTGACTACAAATTCATTCGGCCCGAACCGCAGGCGCTTTGGGCGCCGGCAGAGGCGGCTTGGGCGGCGGACGGCGCCTTTATTCCGGGGTCGGACGAAGATGGTGGCGGGCAATGGCAGCATGATACGAAATTGCCGCAGCACGGCTGGTCGAGCGAATGGGAAGGCCTTACTTTCAACACGCGACCAACGCCGTTTCGCCATCTCGGATATTTTCCCGATATGGCGCCAGTATGGGGGTGGATGCGGGGTCAGTTAGACGCGGCTGTCACGCCGCCGTCAGTCCTCAATCTCTTTGGCTACACCGGGGTTGGTAGCCTCGCGCTCGCGGCCAAGGGTGCGGCGGTGACGCATGTTGACGCTTCGAAAAAATCTGTCGATCAAGCGCGCACCAACGCTGCACTCTCGCTGCTCCACGACGCGCCGATCCGCTGGATTGTCGATGACGCCGCGAAGTTTACGGCGAGGGAGGTGCGACGCGAAAAGCGCTATGATGGAATTATTCTTGATCCCCCAAAATTTGGGCGCGGCCCCGAAGGGGAGGTTTGGCGGCTGGAGGAAGGGCTCCCAAGCTTGATCGCCGACTGCCGCAAGCTTCTTGATGCGGACTCGCATTTTCTGTTTTTGACAGTTTACGCTGTGCGTATGTCTGCACTGGCAATCGGAGAACTGGTGCGCCAAGCCTGCGCTGATCTTGGGGGTACTGTGGAGTGCGGAGAGCTCGGCGTGCGTGAAGAAGCGCGCGGGCTTATTTTGCCGACTGCAATCTTCGCGCGCTGGTCGCGCTAGCGCCGCCTATTCGCGTGCTGCTCTGATTGCGGCCCCCGCCACAAAGGGGGCGAGCGCAACCATAAGGAGCGATGCTGCGCTCAAAAGTTTGAGCGCACTACCGGGCACTGGGGCGAGGCTTCCGGCACCAAAAATCAAGATGGGAATAGCGAGCGGAAGCATCAACAGGCCCGCCAGAGGGCCCGCGCGGCGGAGCCCGAGCGTGAGACTTGCCACCATGATGCCAAGTGCCGCAAGGCCCGGCGTCCCGATCAGCAACCCAAGCGCGAGCTGTGCAAGGGTCGCGCCATCGAGTTTCAGCAAGGCACTAGCAGGCACCGTCGCGAGCAAAAGGGGTGGTCCAAAGCTTAGCCAATGGGCGATCAGCTTTGCCATGGCTGCGGCCTCCTCGCTCACGCCGCGCAGGCTTAGTTGATCGAGCACGCCCGTTTCCATGTCGGGCGCAATGAGGCGGTCAATCGGAAGGAGCGCTGCGAGCAAAGCGGCAATCCAGAGAACGCCGCCTCCCGTCCGCGCCAAGGTCGCGCTATCGGGCCCGACACCAAATGGATACAGCACCGCGACAAGCAGAAAGAAGGCAATCGGGAGCCACGCTCCGCCGGCAAAAGCGATGCGCAGCTCGCGCCAAATCAATGTCGCCATCACGCGAGCCCCACAGAGAGGGCGCCCGGCATTGCGAGCCCCTGATGCGTGGCGGCGACGATGATACCGCCTCCTGATCGGTGCGCAGCAATCGCGGCTTCAAGCAATGGAATTGCTGTCGCATCGAGACCGTTGGTCGGTTCATCAAGCAGCCAAATATCAGCCGCGCTCGCGATTGTTCGGGCGAGAACGGCGCGCTTGCGCTGGCCAGTCGACAATATCCTCACGGGAATGCCGCCAAGATGATTGATGCCAAGCGCGGCAAGGGCGTCATTAACCCGTGTCTCATCGCCAGCATCAAGCCGCGCCCAAAAGGCGAGCGCCTGCGCGAGGGGAAGCTCAGGATCTAGCGCACAGTTTTCGTCGGCGAGTGCGAGCCTGCCTGTCCGTTCAATCTTTCCTTGAGCGGGAAGCAAGCCTGCAATTGTCCTCAGCAGGCTCGACTTGCCGATCCCATTGGGGCCCGTCACCAAAGCGGCATCGCCGGGAACAAGCGCCAGCGATAAGCCTGCAAACAAGGTCCGCCCGCCGCGCACGCTTCCCACGTCGCTTAACTTCAGCCCGCATGATTGACCTTGCCCCATCATCTGCGCGACATAGTACGAGATTGGACGCGAGGCAAAGCACGATGATTGAGACATTGACTCCCGAAGAACGCGCCGAGGCGCTAGATCATTTGCCAGACTGGGATTTTGACGACGCCCATGACGGGCTTGTCCGCATTTTTTTGTTCGCTGATTTTTCTGAAGCTTTTGCATTTATGACGCGTGTTGCGCTACTTGCTGAAGCGCAAGATCATCACCCCGAATGGTCAAATATATGGAACCGCGTCGAGATCCTGCTGACGACGCACGACGCGGCCGGGCTCTCTGCGCGCGATATAAAGCTTGCGCAGTCTATCGACGCGCTGCTCGACTAACCGCAAAATTCAAACTAACGCCTTTCCCACGCCCTGCTTTTAGGCCAGCATAAGGTTGATAGGGTGTGACAAGGGAATCGCGTACATGCCAAAAATAGATCAGGTCTCGCTCGCACAGTTAAAACCCATGCTCGCTGATCGCCGCGCGATGCTCCAAAGCTTTGGCGCGGCGGCCATTGGGATAAGCTTTCTGGGATTGTCGGGCTGCGGCGGCGGAACCAAGAGTGCGCGCGCAGATAAAGCGGGGACGGGCGAAGAGGCGAGCCTCAACTTCTACAATTGGGATACTTATATCGGTGAAACAACGCTCGCCGACTTTAAGGGGGCGAGCGACATCGCCGTCAACATGTCCATCTTTTCAAACAATGATGAGCTCTTTGCAAAGCTGCGCGCAGGGAACCCTGGCTATGATGTGATTGTGCCTTCAAATGATTTCGTCGAGCGGCTGGTAAGCGCCGATATGCTGATGCCGCTCGATCATGCGCAGATTCCGAACTTCAAGAATATCATGCCCGAATATCAGGATGTTCCTTACGATCACAAGCGGGCTTATTCCATGCCGTATACGTGGCTGGTTGTTGGCATCGGCTACCGCAAATCAAGGGTCAATGCGGTGCCCGATAGCTGGAAAACAGTGCTCGATTCAGATGAATATAAAGGCCGGATTTCGTTAGAGGGTGAGGCGGGCGACCTCTTTCGCCTTTATGCCAAATATCTGGGTCATTCGCTCAATGCACTGACGCCCGCGCTCATCGCCGATATCGAAGCAAGACTGATCAGGCAAAAGCCCAACATTAAGAATTTTCATTCGGATAATGGACAAGACCTGCTTGAGGCAGGAGAGGTTGATCTCGTGATTGAATATAACGGCGATATTGCGCAGAAAATGGTTGCAAACCCAGACATTGGTTTTGTGATTCCCAAAGAGGGGAGCCTTCTCAATGCCGATAATCTTTGCATTCCCAAAGGCGCGCCGCACCCCAAGAATGCGCATGCGTTCATCAACTATCTCCTTGACGGAGACGTGGGAAAGAAGATTGCCGAGACCATTCAATATGCCACACCCAATGCAGCGGCCAAGGCCTTGATGCCCGAAAGCTATAAGAACAGCCAAGCCGTATATCCCCCAGCAGCGGTTTTAAAAACATGTGAATATGCAAAGTTTGATGCGACGTTACAGCCGCT
>JBEGTP010000229.1:0-16384 GCA_041179365.1 Pseudomonadota bacterium | reverse complement strand
CGACCTTATCGCAATTAGCGCGCACAAAATTCACGGTCCCAAGGGCATTGGCGCGCTTTGGGTGAAGAATGGAGTTGCGATCGATCCTTTTATTCACGGGGGCGGGCAAGAAGGGGGGCTTCGTTCGGGTACTTTGTCTCCTGCACTCTGCGCAGGGTTTGGGACGGCGGCGGCACTCGCGCGGCAGCGTATGGATGAAGACGCAGCGCATGTCTCGCGCCTGTGGGATGTTGCTTTAGAGCTCCTGCCATCAGGCTGGGTCATTAACGGCTCGATCAAGCAACGGTATCACGGCAACCTCAATATCCAGCGCGACGGACTGGATGTGTCGCGGCTGATTTCTGATCTTAGGGACGTTTCTTTTGCTGCGGGCTCCGCCTGCGCGAGCGGCTCTGGCCGGTCAAGCCATGTCCTGCGCGGCATTGGGCTGGACGAAGCAAAAGCGAAATCAAGCGTGCGTCTTGGCTTTGGCCGCTACACCACTTTACCCGAGCTTCGAGAAGGTTTGCGGTTGATTTTTGCCGCTGCGGATCGGCAACGCTGATGTTGGTTACTGTGCGCTTTTTGAGTTCAGAGGGAGATCTCATTCGCGAAGCTGTGGCGGCACCCGGCACCCGGCTGCTTGAGGTCGCACAAAATGCGGATCAACCCCTTGAAGGGACGTGCGAGGGGCAGATGGCGTGTTCCACTTGCCATGTGATCGTCGAGGCAGGATGGTTTTCCCAATTACCAAAGGCGCGCGAAGAAGAAGAAGACATGCTCGACCTTGCGGCTGGCGCGACGCGGCATAGCCGGTTGGCGTGCCAGATTACGCTCACCGAAGCGCTCGATGGGCTCAGCGTTCGGCTGCCCTCCGAAACACGGAATATGCAGGGACGTTGATTTTTGAAGATCATCCGCCTATCTGCGCTGCGGGAGTCGGGCGGACAGTGTACTCGCCAACTTGGTCAGATCCGGAAGGAAGCAGCCACAACGAATTCGCGCTGGGTCGTTCCGGCTCCTACTTTCCGGCTTCGCAAGCTGAGACATTGCCCCTAGACAGGGTGCATGCCCGATTCTGAACCCATAACCGGCTTTGACCTCGGAGAACCACCCGCGCCAAAAGCGGTGCAGGTTTACCGGGTTCTTGCGCGCAAATATCGACCACAGAAATTTTCTGAACTCATCGGCCAAGAAGCGATGGTAACAACGCTGGGCAACGCCATCAAGCGGGGGCGATTGGCGCATGCCTTTTTGATGACCGGTGTGCGCGGGGTCGGTAAAACGTCGACCGCGCGTCTGATGGCAAAGGCGCTGAATTGTGAAAAAGGCCCCACGATAGAAACATGCGGCGTTTGCGACGCGTGCGTTGCAATTACCGAGGGGCGGCATATCGACGTCATCGAAATGGATGCTGCGTCGAACACCGGCGTTGATGATGTGCGCGAGATCATTGATGCGGTGCGCTACTCTGCCGTGTCGGCGCGCTTCAAAGTCTATATTATCGACGAAGTCCATATGCTCTCAAAAAATGCGTTCAATGCGCTTTTAAAGACGCTCGAAGAGCCACCGCCACACGTTAAATTCATTTTTGCGACAACGGAAATCCAAAAGGTTCCCATCACAGTCTTATCACGATGCCAGCGCTTCGACTTGCGCCGCATACCGGCTGATATGCTCGATGCGCATTTTCAAACAATTTGTGGTGCCGAGGGCGTTTCAGCCGACCCTGAGGCGATAGCGCTCATCGCGCGCGCTGCTGAAGGGTCTGTTCGAGATGGCCTCTCGATCCTTGATCAAGCGATTTCGCACGCCGATATGGAGGGCTCGGGCCTGATAACCGGAGAACAGGTTCGCGCCATGCTCGGCCTGTCAGATCGAGGGGCACTCCGGACGCTCTTTCAATCCGCGCTCGAAGCCGATGCCTTAAGCGCACTTGCGTTACTCAAGGATCAGCACGAACTTGGTGTAGAGCCAGTCGCTGTTCTAAAAGGGCTTCTAGAAATTTGTCACGGAACGACGTTAGTCAAAGTGGGCAGTCCGGTCGATCCTGCACAATCCGAAGAAGAGCGAGCCACCTATCAGGACTGGGCTGCCGAGCTTAGTTTTCCGCTTTTGCACCGAATTTGGCAGCTTTTGCTCAAGGGGCATGAAGAGGTTAGCCGTGCTTCCGATCCGCAAGAGGCCGCGGAAATGGCTGTGCTGCGCATCATTCACGCGAGTCAAATGCCTGACCCTGGCGAACTGATCAAAAAGCTGGAAAATGGTGCTCCGCTCGTTGCGACGGGACAGGCATTGGGTGGTGCCTCTAAAGTTATAGAAGCACCTGCGGATTTTGCCGGGCTGATCACATTGCTCTCAGAAAACGGCAAGGCGCTTGCGGCGCAACAGCTCCACGATTATGTGGGACTTGTCCGCTATGCGCCGGGCACGCTTGCCTTGCGGCCCACAAAGCCACTTCCAGCCGATTTTCTCAAGGAGTTGAGCAACGCGCTCAAGGGGCTAACCGGCATGAGCTGGACGGTTACGCTTGCCGATGAAGTTGCGGCACCGTCGTTACGCGAGCAAGAGCTTTTGCAAGAGGGTGCCGCGCGAGACGCCATTTTGGCGACGCCGATGGTCGTGGCCGCGATGCAGGCCTTTCCAGACGCTATTTTGATTGAAGATGAGGCCAATACGGCCGGTTAGGATCGATCCATGAAATCCATCGATGATATTTTGAAAATGGCGCAAAACGTCCAGGAAGAACTGGAAAAGGCGCAAGCGACGCTCGATACAATCGAGGTTGAAGGCGCGTCGGGCGGCGGCTTAGTCAAAATTCGTGCGTCGGCTAAAGGCCGGATCATCGGCGTCGCCATTGATGATAGTTTGATTGCAATTGACGAAAAGCAGATGCTCGAAGATCTTATCGTCGCAGCCCTTAATGATGCCCGCGCAAAGGCCGATGCGGCTTCGTCTGAAGAAATGGGCAAAATGAAGAGCGGCCTCCCGCTGCCACCCGGTTTCAAGCTGCCGTTCTGATTATTTTAAGCAATGATCGAGTCCACCGCGCCGAACAGATTCGGCGCGGGCTGCGATCATATTGCCGTAGCGGCGCGTGAAGCCGGCCGGGTTGATGGCCTCACGGTCTTTCGGATCAGGCAAAACGGCTGCAATGCGCCCGGCTTCTTGCGCCGTGAGATGGTTCGCATCATGCCCGAAATATCGCTGAGCGCCGGCATTGACGCCGTACGTGCCGATGCCAGTCTCGGCGACATTAAGATACACTTCCATGATGCGTTTTTTGCCCCACACTGTCTCAATCAACAGCGTAAACCAGGCTTCTAGGCCCTTGCGAAAATAACCGCCGCCCTGCCAGAGGAAGGCGTTCTTGGCGGTCTGTTGACTGATCGATGAGCCGCCGCGAATGCGGCCGCCGCGTGCATTGTAGCGCACGGCCTTTTCAATCGCTTCGCGGTCAAACCCCGAATGCTGGCAAAACTTGGCGTCTTCACCGGCGATAACCGCGCGCGCCATCGCGGGATCAATCTCAGAAAGGCTCATCCAATCACGCGAAAGCCCATGTCCACTGGCAAGATCGCCCACCTGCGTAAACGTAATGGGCGGCGGCACAAATCGGTAAACGAGCACCCAAAGGACTGAGATTGCTAGAAACCATATGACCGCGCGGCCAAAGATCCAACCAACCCTATAGACCATGCCAGATTGTGTCGCTCGCTTTGCCATCATCACTGCTTAGCGCGCCTTCGTGGGCGATCAACCCGCCGGAAGCAGCATTTTTTCATCGGCAATCCGAATCATCGCCGCTTGCAGCTTTTCAAAGGCGCGCACTTCGATTTGGCGCACTCGTTCGCGGCTGACACCGAATTCCTGACTAAGGTCCTCTAGCGTTTTTGGCTCTTCCACAAGGCGGCGTTCCGTAAGGATATGTTTTTCACGGTCGCTAAGGCTGCTCATCGCTTCCACAAGAAGGGCACGACGGACAATACGCTCTTGCGCTTCGGCGTAAATCTCATCTTGCAACGGGCCGCCGTCCACAAGCGCATCCTGCCACTGGCCTTCGCCGTCTTCATTAAAACTAACGTTGAGCGACGTGTCGCCGCCGTTTGCCATCCGGCGATTCATGCTAATGACTTCGGCCTCGGTCACGCCAAGGTCGGTTGCGATTTTGGTCACGTCTTCCGGCTTAAGATCTCCATCTTCATAGGCCTCAAGATTGCTCTTCATCTTCCTGAGATTAAAGAATAATTTCTTTTGAGCCGCCGTGGTCCCCATTTTGACGAGGCTCCACGAACGCAGGATAAATTCCTGCATCGATGCCTTGATCCACCACATGGCATAGGTCGCGAGGCGAAAGCCGCGATCAGGCTCAAATTTCTTGACGCCCTGCATCAGGCCGATGTTGCCCTCAGAGATGAGTTCGGACACGGGAAGCCCGTAACCACGATAGCCCATCGCGATTTTTGCGACGAGGCGCAGGTGACTTGTGACCAGCTTGTGCGCCGCCTCGGGGTCTTGATGCTGCTCAAACCGTTTGGCGAGCATATATTCTTCTTCGGGCGTGAGCATCGGAAACTTCCGAATTTCAGCCAAATAGCGATTGAGCCCCGCTTCGCTTCCAAGCGCGGGTATTGAGGTTGCGGACCGCAGCGCGACAGCTTTGGCAGCCATAGTCTTTTTAACTCCCTGTGCGGCGTCAGGCCCAATGCCTGCATCGCTTTCATGCTCCGTCATAGCTTTAACGCGCTTAACAGATGCTGCATATCAGATGGGAGGGGCGAATGGAAATTCAAGGCCTCTCCGCTCACCGGGTGAATAAAACCAAGCGTCGCAGCATGGAGCGCCTGGCGCTCAAAGGCGAGGCTATTGAGAAGCGCGCGGTGGGTAGGGCGGGTTCGACCATAAACAGGGTCTCCCACAAGCGGATGATTGATCGATGCCATGTGCACACGGACTTGGTGGGTGCGACCGGTCTCAAGGCGACACTCAACAAGGGCTGCGTCTCGAAGCGCCTCAGTCAACGACCAGTGGGTAATGGCGTGCTTCCCGCGCCCTTCCGCCACAATCGCGATCTTTTTACGATTTTGCGGTGAGCGCGCAAGCGCGGCGTTAATTGTCCCCCCCGCTGTGCGGGGCATGCCAGATACGATCGCCTGATACCGGCGATTGACGCTATGCTTTGCAAATTGAGCTGCAAGCCCTTCGTGTGCAGGATCCGTCTTTGCGACGACGAGCAGTCCCGACGTGTCTTTGTCAATACGGTGAACGATTCCGGGGCGCGCAACGCCGCCAATCCCCGAAAGGCGACCGGCGCAATGATGCAAAAGCGCGTTGACGAGCGTGCCATCAAAATTGCCAGCGGCAGGATGGACGACCAAGCCAGCTGGCTTATCGACAATGAGCAAATGCGCATCTTCAAACACAATCGATAGCGGAATATCCTGCGCTTCATTGTGCGCGGCGCGCGGCGCTGGAACAGTGAGCACAAAGGTTTGCCCTGCTTTAACCTTGGTCGCCGGATCGCGGGCGAGGGCGCCAAGGCCCTCCACTTCTCCCGTTGAGATTAACGCCTTTATCCGTTCGCGTGATAAAGTTGGGATGAGGGCTGCAAGCGCGCGGTCGAGCCGCCAACCCGCCATTTCAGGGGTGATCTCAGTTTGATGGGTGGTCGCGGGCGTCGTCATTGGCTAGGTCATGACGATATGGACGTGCGGATTGCAAGAGAATTGCTCGATGAACTCATCCAGCAGGCGGCAGAAACACCGACGCGGGAGGTTTGCGGCTTGCTCTTCGGTGCGCCAGATAAGATTCACGCGGTGCAGTCATGCGAAAATGTCGCCGCAGATCCAACTCGCCATTTTGAGCTGGATCCATCGGCCCTTATCGCCGCTCACCGGGCAGCCCGCGCTGGCGGCGCTGCAATCATGGGGTGCTACCATTCGCATCCGGAAGGCTTGGCTGTCCCGTCATCAACCGACTTGGCGATGGCGGAACCCAATGGCTGGGTATGGCTGATCATTGCGGGACCGCGGGTCGAGGCTTGGCGCGCCGTTTCATCAAGCAAATTTGAAGTCGCCACGCTCGACATCGTTTGACGCTTGCCACACGACTCGGCATTCGCCAAAAGGGCCAAACTTCAGGGTAATTGGGAATTGAGTGATGAGTATTGATGCGGTTTCTTTCGCCAGTCTGCTCTGTTCAAGGCTCTGCCACGATCTTTTGAGCCCAGTGGGTGCGCTCAACAATGGGCTCGAATTGCTCGCGGATGAAAATGACGCTGAAATGCGCGACCGTGTCCTCGAGCTTTTGTCGGACAGCGCAAAAGCATCCGCAAATAAGCTAAAATTCTTCCGTTTGGCCTTCGGCGCTGCGGGCGGATTTGATGATCTCATCGACGCGCGGGAAGCCAAAACGGCTATCGAAGGGCTTTTTAGCGCGAATAAGCGGATTGAGCTTGGTTGGATGGTCAATGAGCCCTCCCTCTCAAAACCAGCGATCAAGGTGTTGCTCAACCTTGCCCTTATTGCTGGAGATGCGCTTGTGCGCGGTGGGCGGCTTGATGTGGGTGCTGAGGAGCGCGGCGATAGAACTGAAATAGTCGTGCGCGCCGAAGGCGATCGATTGGTCCTTGACCCAGAACTGCGAACGGCCCTTGTCGGGCAGGCCGACGAGGCCAACTTGGCACCGCGCGCAGCCGCAGCTTGGCTGGCGCATCAGATTGCAAAAGACAGCGGAGGCAGCATTCAGGTGTCAGATCCGTCGGAACCCTTCTTGCTCTTTGGTGCAGAATTGGGTCGATCCTGATCGCGCTTTAGCGATAAATTAACCACGATGCGTAATAGAGTTCGCGATGAACGGGCGCGCTCAACATGGATGAATTTATCGGAGAATTCGTTGCGGACACGCGCGACGGCTTCGATCACATCCGAAATGACTTGGCGCTTTGGGCGCTAGACCCGCATAATCGCGCCGCTCTTGATGCCGTGTTTCGCTTTGTTCACACGGTGCGCGGGAATTGTGGCTTTCTAAAATTTGCGCGTTTTGAGCACTTGTGCGTGCCCGCAGAAGCAGTGCTTGCTGATATCAGAAGTGGCAAACGCGCCGCGGATAACAATTTGGTCGCAGCCCTCATCTGCGTCATCGAGCGTATTGGCATGCTTGCCGACGCCATTGAGGCCGGGACGGGCCTTTCGGCAGCTGACGAACACGACATGATCGCCGCGCTCGGCGTAGACGTTCCGGCGCGCAGTCTGGTTGCGCCGGGATTACACCGCCTTGCAGCGCGCGAACGCACCATCCGGCTTTCTGCAGTGCAATTTGACACCCTTGTCGCGACAATTGAGGAGTTGGAGGCGGCGCATCGCACGTTACTCGATATGGTTGCCCATGCAGCGCTGCCAGCTCATTTTAACCCTGCGCTTTCAAGGCTTTGTAGCGCTATTGCCACAACAGGCGATGCACTCACGCGTAGCCGGAAACAGGCGCTGGACTCGCTGGTGCCCGGCTTAGATCGGCTCGCGGCACAGGCGGCTGAGGTGCTGGGAAAATCTATCCGGCTTGAAACGCACGGAACGCATATTCTCCTAGATCGTGAATGGATCGACGCCCTGCGCGATAGTTTTGTTCACATCATCCGCAACGCAATTGACCATGGTATTGAGCCCATGGAGGAGCGGGTTTTAGCGGCGAAAGAGACGTGCGGCGTCATTACGCTTTCGGCTTTTGAGGCAGATGGCGGCGTCACCATCATTGTCGAAGATGATGGGCGCGGCGTTGATCTGACGCAAATGGGGGCAGCCGATGACAACGCATTGCTTACTCTCCTCGCGAAGCCGGGCTTTTCAACGGCGGCCGATAGCGTCGTGTCGGGACGCGGCGTCGGCCTTGACGCGGTTCGCCGCCGGATTGAAGAGTTAGGAGGGCGCGTTGCTATTCGGTCGCGCCAAGGGCAGGGGATGCAAATCCTCATGTCGTTTGGTCGTGCGCAAATGGTGCGTGATGCCGCCTAAATGCCTCATCCTCGATGATAGCCGCATGATCCGGGCGATTGTTCGGCAAATGCTGGAAACGCTCGACCTGCCGGTCGAGGAGGCGGGAGACGCGGAGTCAGCGCTTGAACTTTGTGCGTGCGAGATGCCCGCGATGATCCTCGTCGATTGGAACCTTCCTGGCATGAGCGGTGTTGATTTCATCCGCGCTGTGCGGTGCCAGCCAAATGGATCAAGGCCGCGTATTCTGCTGAGCTCTACCGAACGCTGCCCAGATGCGATTAGCGATGCCCTTTCTGCAGGCGCTGAGGCTTATCTCCCCAAGCCTTTTGAACGAGCGGCCCTCACACGGCACGTTGAGGCCTTCGGATTGATTTAAATTGCTCCGCGAACGCGATCTCCGTCGATGATTGCGATTATTGCAGCACTCACTTACAGTCTTTTTTGCTTATGACCCTTTTCATCGAAACACCTTCGCCGAATTTTGATGAGCGGACTGCCGACGTGTCAATGCTCGTCTTGCATTACACAGGGATGCAGGACGGCGCATTGGCCATCAGCCGGCTCGCCGACGCGGAGGCGAAGGTCTCGGCTCATTATGTCGTCGCAGAAGACGGACAGATCGTTCGGATGGTCGATGAAGGCAAGCGGGCTTGGCATGCCGGAAAATCTTATTGGCGCGGCATAACAGACGTGAACAGTGCGAGTGTGGGGATTGAAATCGTCAACCCCGGGCATGAATGGGGCTATCGTCCTTTTCCCGAGGCGCAGATCCAATCGGTCATCCTATTGGCAAAGCAGATCACGTCGCGGCACAAAATTACGCGGGGCAATGTCGTTGGCCACAGCGATGTTGCTCCCTTGCGAAAGCAAGACCCGGGCGAGCTCTTTCCTTGGGAGCGCTTAGCAAAACTGCGTCTTGCTCTGCCGCGTCCACGGCGCAATTTAATGGATCCGCATTGGAGCGATGGCGGATTTCTCCTTGCGTTAGAGCGTTTTGGTTATGATGTTTCGGACGGGCCTTCGGCTATCATTGCCTTTCAGCGCCGCTTTCGCCCCGAAAATCTAGATGGCATCATTGACGGCGAATGTCGCGCGATTCTGCTGGCGCTGCTACTGCCAAAGCCGCTCGGCGCTTAATGCCTACCGCTCATGTGCCAAATAGCGATTAGGCGCACTTAGCGCCATCTCAGATTGCCTCGGGAGAGGTCGTCCGTCGTTTTGGCACCCATCAACTGCATACCACGCGCAATTTCGTCGCGGAGGTTGCCAAGTGCCCGCTCAACGCCCGCTTCGCCTGCTGCCGCAAGGGCATAGAGATAGAGCCTCCCTCCAGAGCAGGCTTTGGCACCCACAGAAAGGGCCTTGAGCACATGCGTTCCCCGCGTGATGCCGCCATCGCAGATGACATCGATTTTATCACCCACTGCATCACAAATTTCGGCAAGCTGATCGAAGGGCGCGCGACTGCCGTCCAGTTGGCGGCCCCCATGATTTGAGACCATGATTGCGGTCGCGCCGATAGCGACCGCGCGGCGTGCGTCGTCGACCGACATGATCCCTTTGAGGCAGAATTCTCCGCCCCACTCGGCACGAATGGCTTCAGCGGTCTTCCAGTCCATGCTGCTATCAAGGTGCGTGTTGAAATAATTTTGGATCGAAATCGGTTCGCTGCTGCCCTCGCTCACATGGCTTGAAAGGTTGGGTAGCTCAAATTTTTCACGCAAGAGATAGTTGAGTGTCCAGCGCGGGTGAGTGGCAAAACTCATGAGAGAAGCGGGCGTCAGCTTTGGCGGGGTCGAAAAGCCCGTTTGCTTGCAACGTTCGCGGTTGCCGCTGACAATTGTATCGACGGTGAGGGCAATGGCATCAAACTGAGCCGCCTTGCACGCCGCGATCATCGCGCGGTTCAATCCTTTGTCTTTGTGGACATAGAGTTGGAAGAGTTTGGGGCTTGTAATCGTCTGACCAATTTCCTCAATGCTCACGGTCGCGAGGCTTGAGATTCCGAAATAGGTGCCAAAGCGCTCAGCAACCTTCCCAACAGCGCGTTCGCCTTGCCAATGAAAGACGCGCTGAAGTGCCGTGGGCGAGAGAAAGAGTGGCATGGCAATTTCGCGGCCCATCACGGTCGTTCGCATATCGATTGTCTCGACACCTGCGAGAACATTGGGAACGAGATCACAGCCCTCATAGGCTGCCGTATTTCGCCGCCGCGCCACTTCGTCATCGGCCGCGCCATCAATATAGTGAAAAACGGGGTAGGGTAACCGCCGCCGTGCAAGCTCACGAAAATCATCGATATTGTGACAATCGCCCAGCCCCATCATCCATTTGCGCGCGCCAAGGCGCGAGGCTTCATTCGGCATTGGGCAAGCTCCTTTTGCGTGGCGTTACTGCGTCGCGGCGTCCCGTGTCAAAAGCGGTTTTCGCAGCGCAGTATTTTTCAAGTTGAAAAACAGGGGCGCTAACCCCTATCGGGAAGGGTGAACCCGCCTTCGACGCTCTGTGAGATCCAATTTTGACAATGATAGGTGAAGCTTGGACAGCGATCATTCTGGCAGGGCAAAGGCCCGGCGTTGATCCGCTGGCCGCGCATTTTGGAGAGACGTGTAAAGCGCTTGTCCGCATCAGTGGTGAGCCGATGCTAACGCGGGTCATTCGAACGGTTGCTGAAGTGCCCAATATTGAGCGTCGGCTTATCCTTGCCCAGATGCCAGAAGTTCTAACGGATGCCGTCGCGCATGGCGGCGGAGGCGAGATGATCGCGAGCCAGTCAGGGATATCAGCAAGTATCCTGAGCCTTTGTGAAACCCAAAGCCCTTGGCCCGTTCTGGTGACGACGGCTGACCATCCTCTCCTCACGGCGGATATGATCGGCCATTTTCTGGAGCAAGCGCAAAACTGCGATGTCGCCATTGCCATGGTCGAGCGGGATGTAGTGCGCGGCGCTTATCCTGATAATCAGAGGACTTGGCTTAAATTTCGTGATGGCCATTGGTCAGGCGCAAATCTTTTTGCGCTGCGAACGCCCAAAGCTGAGAATGCGCTGCGCCTTTGGGCCGAAGCAGAGCAAGATAGAAAGCAGGCGTGGAAGCTCTTTCTGCATTTTGGTCCCTGGCTTGCGTTTCGGGCCCTCACGCGCACGATTGGCCTTGCTGAGGGCCTTGTGCAGGCCGGAAACCGACTTGGCCTGAGCGTTAAACTGGTGGCAATGCCTTGGGCGGAGGCGGCAATTGATGTTGATAAGCCGAGCGACCATATTTTGGCGGAGACCATCCTTGCCGCGCGGGCAGCGGACTAGTGACTGTGCGATAGTGTTGAATTTCAGTGGTGCGTGCGATAGGATTAGGCTGACTTAGTTTAGGGGTGGGCAATGCGCATTTTTGCAGTCATTTTATTCTTGTTTTCTCTGGCCGCAGCGTCTGTTCCGCAAGCCGTGCCCCCCCCACAGCAGGGGCCGGGCGTCGGCCCAGCTCCGGCGCCTGATGCTGGCGTCGACGCAGCGCGTTATGCCACTGCCTATGAGATCGCGCAGCTCTTTGATCCTTTTGACCTGAGCTTAACAGGTGGCCAATTCGCTTTTGGCAATGCCCTTCAAACCTCCGTTGCAGCACAACCGGGCGGGAGTATTTTTTTGGCGAAATACCCCGGCATTGTAGAAGCAGTGTCAGACGCAGCAAAGCCACTCTTGCAGGAGCAATTGAGCAAGTTGATGCCGCGCGTTTGGGCCATTCGCGCCAATCTTTATGCCAAAAACATGTCGAGCGCCGAATTGGCACAAGCAAAGCGGTTTATGGAAAGTCGGGCCGGGCGTGCTTTCATTGCGGCTGCTTTTGCAAACATGAAAATGGAGTCTGGTTTGGCTTCGATCGTGAAAAATCCCGAAGCGGGAGTTTCGGCTAAGGATATGTTCAGTGACTCGCAATCGGCTGGTGTGCGCGCCTTCCGGTCGCTTTCGCCGCAAGATCGCGCTGCAATAACGGCCTTTTCTGGGTCCGTAGTCGGGCGGAAAATGAGCAGTTTGAACCCGGAATATGTCAAAGCAGCTATGGTCGTCGCCAACGAAAGTGATCCGGCGTTTGCTGCGAGATTCGTCGCGGTTATTTCGTCAACCATCTCCGATTTTGTAAAAAAGGCTGATGCAGCTCGTGCGCAGGCGTCTCAATCGACGGCGTTCTGAAAATATAGACCAAAAGCGGGATTGAGCCGCGCGCAACTCGCCGCTATCGCCAATCCAGACTATGCAAAAAGGCACTTGATCGATGGCTGAGTTCTTCCTTCCTAAAAACTCTGTTCCCGCAAAAACGGGTAAGACGCACAAGGCAGAGGGCGCAAAGCGTGTAAAATCCTTCAAAGTCTATCGTTACGATCCCGATAGCGGGCAAAACCCGCGTTATGACAGCTTTGAAGTTGACCTCGATAGCTGCGGGCCGATGGTGCTCGATGCGCTTATTAAAATGAAGGGCGAGCAGGATCCGTCATTGACGTTCCGCCGGTCATGCCGTGAGGGGATTTGCGGATCATGCTCGATGAACATCGATGGCACCAATACACTTGCTTGCACAAAGGCCATAGAAGACATCAAGGGCGATGTCCGCATCACTCCATTGCCGCATATGGAAGTCATCAAGGATCTGGTGCCGGATTTCAAACATTTCTACGCGCAATATGCGTCAATTGAGCCTTGGCTCAAAACCAAAACGCCTGCGCCGTCAGGCAAAGAGCGCCTTCAATCGCCTGAAGAGCGTAGCAAGCTCGATGGACTGTATGAGTGCATCCTGTGTGCCTGCTGCTCAACCAGTTGCCCGAGCTATTGGTGGAATTCAGATAAGTTCCTTGGCCCGGCCATTTTGCTTCAGGCCTATCGGTGGCTGGCTGATAACCGCGACGAAGTGACCGGCGAGCGGCTCGACGAGCTTGAAGACCCCTTCCGGCTCTATCGTTGTCACACGATCATGAATTGCTCAAACGTTTGCCCCAAAGGTTTGTCCCCGGCCAAAGCGATTGCTGAGACCAAAAAGATGGTGGCGGAACGGGCGCTATAGGCGCTTTCATGAGCGGGCATGAGTTTTTTGCTGATCCAGACCCCGATCACCCGGGTTGGCTGAGCTGGCGTCTCTCGGATGAGACCCGGTTTAACGGGCAAGTGATGGGCAAGATGATTGTGCGCTCTGAGGGGGAGGGGCGCGCGCGTGTGCGTATGTTTCCTGAGCACCGGCACACGAATTTGATGGGCAATCTACACGGTGGCACCATCCTTTCGTTGATTGATGTAGCGATCTTTGCGGGGTCACGGATGTTCGGATTAATTGCTGCGGGGACCGCCGTGACGCTTGATCTTTCGACCCAATTTCTGGGCGCGGGCCGTTCGGGAATGCCGCTCGACGCTGAAGTTGAGCTCTTAAAAGAAACCCGACGCCTGCTCTTCTTAAGAGGTTTAATCGTACAGGATGATGTGCGGATTGCGGCCTTTTCAGGAACGATCCGCAAACCGACGGCTACATGAGGCGTCCATGAGAGTCAGTGCCCGCTATGCAGCGCTTGTCGCTGCGGGCGAACTTCAGCCCGACTTGGAGCAAGCCACCGCTGCATCGCGCCTTGATGGATTGCAGTCGGCGCTTGAAGCCGCCGGACAGGAAGGGTTTTTCGGACGGCTGCTTGGTCGAAAGGCGCAAGCGCCGCGCGGCGTCTATTTGTGGGGCAGCGTCGGCCGCGGCAAATCGATGTTGATGGACCTCTTTCATTCGAGCCTCAACATTGCGGCCAAGCGCCGCGCTCATTTTCATGAATTTATGCTCGAAGTTCATGCCCGGCTGCGCGAAGAGCGCAAAAAGGAAGCGGGAGACCCCATTCCACCCTTGGTTGAGGCCATTGCGGCTGAAACACGCTGTTTCTGCTTCGATGAGATGGTCGTCAATAATTCGGCAGACGCAATGATTATGTCACGACTTTTCACGGGCCTCGTTGAAGCCGGGGTGACGATTGTAACCACATCAAACCGTGCGCCATCGGCCCTGTATAAGGACGGCCTTAACCGCGAGCACTTCTTGCCCTTCATCGCGCTCATTGAAACGCGCTTAGATGTTTTGGCTTTAAACGGCCCGACCGATTATCGGATGGAACGGCTTTCGGGCGTGACAACATGGCACAGCCCGCTGGGCGACGCGGCAACGGCTGCGTGCCGCAACGCATTTTTTCGCCTGACCGATTATCCGCCCGAGGATGCTGAACATGTGCCCAGTGAAGAGATAGACGTTGGCGGTGGACGGATGCTGCATGTGCCCAAGAGCTTGAAGGGCGTTGCCGTCTTCTCATTCAAGCGGCTGTGTGCAGAGGCCCGGGGAGCGAGCGACTATCTCGCCATTGCGCGTCGCTATCACAGCGTCGTCCTCGTCGGCATCCCAAAGCTACGCCCCGAGATGCGCAACGAGGCCGCGCGCTTCGTAACGCTGATCGACGCGCTCTATGAGCACAAGGTCAAGCTCATCGTTGCGGCAGACGCAGAGCCCGCCGCTCTCTATGACAAAGGCGATGGCCGTTTTGAATTTGAACGCACGATCAGCAGGCTGATGGAAATGCAGTCACAGGCCTATCTGGCGCTTGGCCACGGCGTCACTTGAGATTAGAAACTGCGGCTGAGCGAGAAAACGATATTGCCGTTGGCAAGCGTGTTATTCCCAGTCCGGGCGGTATCAATATATTTGATGCCAGCTGTGAAACCCTCAATGTCAAAGTCCGCGCCAAACGACCAATCATGCTTGGCACGGCCATTGAGGCCGCCAAAGGCTCCATCTTCAATGCCGAACGAAGCATTGAGGGAAAGCGGCACGGCTCCAAGAGGAAGCGTGCCACTGACGCCAACATAAACATTGTCCGCGCCGCCGATATTATCTTGCTTCGGCGCATAAGCTGCGCTGACTTTTACCGTGCCGGGCCCCACTTTGGTCCCTAAAGATGCGTAGCCTTCGCCGTAGTTATAGCCCGAAGCACCAGGGTAGAAATACCCGATGACTCCCGCGTCTAAGCTCAGCGCGCCAATGTCGTGCGCATAACCCAGCGACGTGTCGAGCTCGATGTTATCGCCGCCATTGTCAGCGATGTTTGAGCCCCAAAGCGCGACATAGGCCCCAGATTTATGCGTAATGGTGACGCTGGGCTGGACTGCCAGCTTATCGTTGCTGAGTGATACGCCGCGAAAGCGGTAGTCAGAAACAATGCCCAAGTTGAACGAGGCGTCGATTGTGGGTTTGGGCTCTGTGGCGGCGGTCGCATCCTGCGCAAAAGCAGGGGTGGAGAGATGGAAAGCAGCGATTCCAGCAAGAGTTGCAAAGCGCATTGACGTTGAAAACATGACGGAAATTCCCCTAGAATTTGGGACGCGTTTGCCTTTATTTTTGATCCACGCCAAGCACTTTGCGGGCGCTGTTGCATTTCAACGTGCACGTGCGGCCTTCTTGCAACAGTGCATTTGCCTTGACTTTTCAGCAAGATTTGACGTTTTGATCGGCAAAACAAAAAACGAGGAGAGAAGAATGTCTGAAGTGTTGACCGAAGTCCGTGATGGTATTTTTATCGTCACATTGAACCGTCCAGAAGCGAAGAACGCTGCCAATAAGGCGCTGGCAGAGGGCCTGGCCGCCGCGATGGATACGCTCGACGCTGAACCAAGTCTCCGCGTGGGGATCATCGCGGGAGCGGGCGGTACGTTTTGCTCTGGCATGGACCTCAAGGCCTTTTTGACGGGTGAAAGACCTCATGTTGCGGGGCGGGGCTTCGCCGGGCTCACTGAGGCCCCACCAAAGAAGCCCCTCATTGCAGCGGTCAATGGTTATGCGCTCGCGGGCGGGTTTGAAATTGCGCTTGCCTGTGATTTGATCGTTGCCAATAAGGATGCCAAGTTCGGCATTCCTGAAGTGAAGCGCGGCCTTGCTGCGGCTGCGGGCGGTCTCATGCGTTTGCCGCGCCAGATCCCGCAACGTTTGGCGCTCGAAATGGCGCTCACTGGCGATTTCTACTCCGCCGCCCGTGTTTATGAAATGGGCCTCATTAACCGCATCGTTGAAGGCGACGCCCTTGAAGGCGCGCTCGCGCTGGCGCAGGCGATCAATGCGAATGGGCCTTTGGCCGTCGCGGCTTCCAAACAGGTTGTGAAGAACTCCGCAGAGTGGAGCGAGGCTGAAATGTGGGAGAAGCAGCGCGAGCTGACCGGACACGTCTTTGCTTCAAACGATGCGCGTGAAGGGGCGGCTGCGTTTGCCCAAAAGCGTGCGCCGAATTGGACGGGCACCTAGCGCGCCAGCTCCACGTCTTTACGAAATTGCTGGGTCGGGCAGATTTGCAGGCTTTATGCGCATGAGGACAAGCAGCGCAACGCCGCCAAAGACAGCTGCGATGACAAGCGCGATACCGTGGAA
>JBEGTP010000228.1:0-2898 GCA_041179365.1 Pseudomonadota bacterium | reverse complement strand
GACATCATCGTCACCAGCTCGTCCGCCGGACAGATTATCGCGCAAATCCCGCCCGAACAGAAAATCATCTTTGGTCCCGACCGGCATTTGGGCGGCTATCTCAACCGCACGTTTGGGCGCGACATGCTGTTGTGGCCGGGCGTGTGCATCGTGCACGAGGCATTCAGCGAAACCGAACTGGTCAAGCTGAAGGCGCAACACCCCGGCGCCCCCGTTGCCGCGCACCCGGAATGCCCCGCTCACATCATTGATCACGCCGATTATGTCGGGAGCACGAGTGGCATATTGGCGTTTGCCAAAACATTCCCGGGAGACACGCTGATCGTCGCGACCGAACCGCACATCATCCACCAGATGGAAAAGGCCGTGCCCCACAAACAGTTCATTGGCGCGCCGGGTGCCGATGGCAACTGCAACTGCAATATCTGCCCCTATATGGCGCTCAATACGATGGAGAAACTCTACATCGCGCTGCGCGATCTCGCGCCGCAGATCGAGATCGAAGAGGGACTGAGACTGGCCGCCAAGAAATCGCTCGACCGGATGCTGGAGATGGCGGCGCGTTGAGCGGCGGGGCGGCCAAGCGGACGCCGTGTCACGCCGCGCGTCGGAGGCTGCTCGCTGGTTTGGCATTATTGCCACTCGCTGGCTGTACAAAGGCGCAAGAGCCCGCACAAAAGCAGCGTGAGTTTGCGCCGAAAGCGAAAGGCTCCCGCACTGGGCTTGTCGAGCTCATCACGCTCGATCCCGCCATTCGCACCGACATACGCTACGCGACACCGCATAATTTTACCGGGCATATCCTTTACAAACAGCCCCGCGCCTTTCTTCAGGCTGTGGCCGCGCAGGCGCTTCTGCGGGTGCTGGCGCGGCTAAAGCCGCAGGGCTTTGGCCTCACAATCTATGATGGCTACCGGCCCTTTTCGGTCACGCGCTATATGTGGCAGGTCACGCCGAAGGCGAAGCGGGGCTATGTCGCTAACCCCAAGCGCGGATCGCGCCATAATCGGGGCTGCGCGGTTGATCTCACGCTGCATGACTTGAAAACGGGAAGGATGGCCGCGATGCCAAGCGCCTATGATGAATTTTCGCCGCGCGCACATCAGGCTTACTTGGGGGCTTCGCCGACGGCGATCGCCAACCGCGCTGTCCTGCGCGATGCGATGCAGGCCGAAGGCTACTACGCCGCGTCGAACGAATGGTGGCATTTCGATTATAAGGATTGGGCGGACTATCCGATCCTCGATGTCCCGTTTGAAGCGCTGTAAGCGGGGCAGAGCATCATGCGGCGATCCTTTGTGGGGCAGCCGTTTTTGGGGTGGGGCGCGTTTTCATGTGCCGCCAATGGCGTGTTTGTACAAACAACAATGATCCGAGTTCCGCCTTCGCCGATTTCCTGTTCGCTCAAGAGGCGCATCACCGCGCGTTGCCCAGGTTCGATCGGTGACGGATTGATCAATGAGGCGCGACGCCAGCCCGGCATGTGCGGCGACGGTGGGGCGTGTGCCGCGCGGCGTCAGCAGTGCGCCTGCGCATTACGCAATGCGGCGGAGCTTTGCGGCGAGGCTGAGATCGACTGTGCTGCTATCGGCGTCGTCGGTGGCTGTTTCAGCACTGGCGGCGGTCAGACGACCGCTCGTGGCGATCAGCGCCTCAAGATGAGCAGCGGAAATCGGCTTTGAGAAGAGATAGCCTTGTAGATGGGTGACCCCAGCGGCCTGCATCGCCTGCATTTCCTGCTTGGTTTCAATGCCTTCTGCAACGACTTCGCGACCGAGGATGAGGCCGAAGTTAACGACGGCTTTGACAATATCGAGCGAGCGGCCCTTGTCTTGCTGGCCCGTTACAAAGCTTCGGTCGATCTTGAGCTTATCGAACGGAAAATCGCGGACATAAGCGAGCGAGGAATAGCCCGTGCCGAAATCATCGAGCGCAAGGCTGAACCCATTTTCTTTGAGGATGTTGAGCGTTCGCAGCGTGCGTTGATCGTTTGACAGCAAAACACTTTCGGTAATCTCAAGCGTGATGTTGACCGGCGATACATTATGGCGGCGCGCAGGCCCCATTAAATCCTGAACGATTGAGGCCGAGCGGAGCTGGGCAGGCGAGATGTTGACCGCCGTGGAGATGTGCGGCCAGCGCTTGCTATCCTCAATTGATTGCTCGATTACAAAGCGACCGAGATCAGCCATCATGCCGGTTTCTTCAGCAATCGCGACAAAGACATCGGGGGGGACGCTGCCATGCTTGGTACAATTCCAGCGCACCAGTGCCTCAACCGAAGAGATTGTCCCCGATTTGGCATCAACAATGGGCTGATAGGCCATTGTGAGCGCGCGGTTTGCAATCGCTACTTTGAGATCAACTTCAAGCGTGCGGCGCTGCTCAATCTTGCTCGCCATTGTGGGCGCAAAACGGACGGTAGAGCCTTTTTGCTTGGCCTTGGCTTCATAAAGCGCGATGTCGGCTTCGCGCATGAGCTCTTCGATGGCGCGGTCAAGCCCAGAAACCGAAACGCCCACCGAGGCCGATGCTTCAAGCTGATGGCCGAGGACGGGGAAGGGCTCAGCGAATGCAGCAGCGATTCCACTTGAAAGATTGTCGGCGTCAAAAAGGTCGCGGCATTCGCGGAGGATTGCGAACTCATCGCCCCCCAAACGCGCAACAAAATCATCAGCCCGCAGATTGGCGACCAACCGCTCTGCAACCGCTTGAATCAGCGCATCCCCTGCAGCGTGACCCAGCGTGTCGTTGATGTCTTTGAACCGGTCGAGATCGATTACGGCGCAGGCGAGCCTCACCGTCGTATTTTCTGTGCGGCCAGCGCGGGTAAACAGTTCATGCTCCAAATGGCGACGGTTCGGAAGGCCGGTCAGCGCATCGTGATTGGCCAGATGC
>JBEGTP010000227.1:0-3901 GCA_041179365.1 Pseudomonadota bacterium | reverse complement strand
TCCTGGTAGCGCTGCAAAACCCGCGTGGCCCGCGCGCCAAATGTCGTGAGGCTGGCAAGCAACTCGGCGCGGACTGGCACCGCCATTTCGGCAGCCGCTGTCGGGGTTGGCGCGCGAACGTCAGCAGCATAGTCGCAAAGGGTCGTATCGGTTTCGTGGCCCACAGCTGAGATGATCGGGATCGTGCACGCAGCGACAGCGCGAACCACCGCTTCCTCATTAAACGCCCAAAGATCCTCGATTGATCCGCCGCCGCGCGCAACGATTATAAGATCAGGTCGATCATCGCCCTTGAGCGCTGAAAACCCTGTCACCGCGCGCGCGATTTGCTGCGCCGAACCTTGGCCCTGCACGAGAACTGGCCAGACGATAACCCGCGTCGGACATCGGTCTGCAAGGCGGTGGAGAATATCGCGAATAACAGCCCCGGTGGGCGATGTGACGACGCCAATTGTCGCGGGCAAAAAGGGTAAAGCGCGCTTTCGTTCGGACGCAAAAAGCCCTTCGGCATGCAACCTCGCTTTTAGCTTTTCGAGTAAAGCAAGTAGGGCACCCTCGCCTGCGATCTCCATCGTCTCAATGACAATCTGATATTTAGAGCGCCCGGGGTAGGTCGTTAGCTTGCCGGTCGCGATGACTTCAACACCATCTTGCGGCACAAAAGCCAGCCGCGCCGCGCCGCCCTTCCACATCACGCCGTCGATGACGGCGTTCTCATCCTTAAGCGCAAGATAAAGATGACCAGAGGCAGGTCGCTTAAAGCCCGAAATTTCGCCCCGAATACGCACCCGCGCGAACCCGGTTTCCACATGGCGCTTCAGCAGCGCAGATATTTCGCTAACAGAAAGGGCTCCAGAATTGTCGCCGGGCCGCTCGTCCGCTAGGAGGCGACCTTCTTCGTTATCGAAAGGCAAATCTAGGGCCATGAATATCCTGTTGATCGGCAGCGGCGGGCGCGAACATGCGCTGGCCTGGAAGCTCGCGCAGTCACCGCTCTGCGATACACTCTATGCCGCCCCGGGCAACCCCGGGATTGCCCAAGAGGCCGAATGTGTTGATCTTGTTATCATCAATCACGACGCAGTGATCAATTTTTGCTTGGTCCATGCAATTGGCTTGGTTGTCATCGGGCCTGAGGCACCGCTGGTTGACGGACTCGCGGACTCTTTGCGCGAAACCGGGATCGCTGTCTTTGGCCCGAGCGCGAGGGCGGCCCAGCTCGAAGGCTCCAAGAATTTCACGAAGGAAATCTGCGATTACGCTAACATCCCAACGGCGAATTATCAGCATTTTACGAATCTGGCCGCCGCGCTTGAAGGGCTCTCCAATTTTAAGCCGCCCTTTGTGATCAAGGCAGATGGACTAGCCGCAGGAAAGGGCGTTATCATTGCTGAAACGCGCGCCGAAGCGGAAGCCGCGCTCGACGATATGTTTGGCGGCGGCTTTGGTGATGCCGGGGCGGCCGTTGTCATTGAGGATTTTATGGACGGCGAAGAGGTTAGCTTCTTTGCCTTGACCGATGGATCATCAGTCGTCGCGTTTGGATCGGCCCAAGATCACAAACGCGTTGGCGACGGCGATACTGGGCCCAATACAGGCGGCATGGGGGCATATTCGCCCGCCAGCGTTCTAACGCCTGTCTTAGAGGCCCGCGTGATGGCCGAGATCATCACGCCCACGGTCGAAATGATGGCGCAGAAGGGCATGCCCTATGCTGGCGTGCTTTTTGCCGGGCTCATGCTGACGAAGGATGGCCCTAAGCTGATTGAATATAACGCGCGCTTCGGCGATCCTGAGTGTCAGGTTTTGATGTCACGCTTCACGGGCGATTTGGCAGCACTGATGCTGGCTGTGGCGCATGGAAAATTAGCGCAAGCCGATGCGCCAACATTTTCAGACGAGACCGCACTTACTGTGGTCATGGCAGCCAAGGGCTATCCCGCCAAGCCCGAAACGGGGGGCATCCTTGTGATCGGAGAGGCCGACGGCGTTAAGACGTTTCACGCGGGGACGGCGATGCGAGGCGATCGTTTGATCGCTCAAGGGGGGCGCGTGCTCAACGTCACCGCGCGCGGAAAATCAGTGTCCGAAGCGCAAGCCAAAGCCTATGCTGGGGTGAGTAGCATCAATTTTCCAAGTGGGTTTTGCCGCACAGACATTGGTTGGCGCGCCGTAGCGCATGAGCGCGCCGCGATGCCAGCGTCCGCTGAACCGAATAGCGAGGCGCGCTAAAAAAGGAAAAGGGGGGATAAAGCCTCAAGTGCACCATCCCCCCTTCTCAATGCGACCCCCTCTGTAGTTTGCGACCCGGGGAGCCTGCCGTGTTGCTTTGACCTTTGTTACAGGGGCAACCAACGTGATTTTTCGCTGAAACGCATATAGCCGACATTCGCACCCAGACGCATGCCGACACCAAGCCGAATGGGGATCATCGCGATGCGACCCCGTCGGAGGTACGAGGCAGAGAGGCCACCAAAATAATAGGCGCGCCCCTCGACCGCTGGAAAGCGACGAAACAGATCCTGGCTATCGTAAAGATTGTAGACGAGGACGAGGACTTTACCGGCGTCTCCTCCGGCATCAAAACCAATCGATGGTCCGGTCCAATACACTTGCCGCTTACCCTCGACGGCATGTGACATTGTTCCTGAGCCGTAGCGCACACCAAGTACAAATGCTCCTGACGCTTCGCGTCCAGAGATATACGCATTGGGTCGCCCTTGATCCTTCAGGATCGATTCGATGAGCTTGCCTATTCCTTGCGTGCCTTTGCCAAAAACATCGGTCGCAGCAGAAATGAGGTCGTCTTTGCCGTAAGTACCTTCGGTTCCGACCTGATTTGTAGGAACTTGTTCGGCGGCTGGCAAACTTTCACTTGTCTGTTCATTCAAGACGCCATCAGCCTGTGGCCGGGCTGGAGCCACAGGGGCTTCAGGCAAAGACTGCGTATCAGCTTGCGACAAATCATCATTGGGGTCGATGGACGTCATCTGGCCGGGTACTGGGCTGGCAACGAGCAATACACTTGCGAGTGCCGCCGAAATCCGGACGGTGCGACTTGAGAACAACATCTCGAGCCTTCCTTTCATAAAACGCCTGATTTTCCTGTAGAATCACACTTCGGTGCCACCGCAAACACTTCCGCGACGAACCGAGTCGAACCCGCGCCAGACCGACCGCATTGCCAGAAACACAGCCCTGCGCAGGGCAGTTGATCCCGAGAACATTGCTCGTTATAGCGCTCCCCTGTCATGCGCCGGAGACGTGGGTGAGTGGCTGAAACCAACGGTTTGCTAAACCGTCGTGGCGAGTAATCGCCACCGCGAGTTCGAATCTCGCCGTCTCCGCCAAGGCCTTTCGCGCCTTATAGTGCAAATTGCCCAGTCGCTCTAAGCGGCGAGGCTCGCACTAAAGCGCTCAACGTCACGTCAACTTAGTTGGATCCGACGGCTCAGGGGCATTGAGCCAGAAAAATGGCTTTAACGATCATTTTTTCCTGCAAAGTGCTGGTCTACTCGCTTGGATACTGACAAGTGCGTTTTCAATTGCGCTATTCATGGTTAGGAAAGGTGATTGCGTCTTTAGGGTCGTGCATCAACACATGCCAAAAAAGCGAATGCTGGCCAAAATATCACAGGATTAATACCACTATGAAAGTAACCGTTATTGGCGTCGGCTATGTCGGCCTGGTTTCAGGCGTATGCTTGGCCGATGTGGGACATCAAGTTGCCTGCGTTGACAAGGATGTCGACAAGATCGCCCTTCTCAATAACGGCGAGACGCCAATTTTTGAGCCGAATTTGAAAGATTTGATCAAAACAAATATCGCGGCTGGTCGCGTGACTTTCACGACATCTCTGGCTGAGGCTGTGAGCGGCGCAGAGGTCATACTCTTTGCGGT
>JBEGTP010000226.1:0-2747 GCA_041179365.1 Pseudomonadota bacterium | reverse complement strand
ACTTGCGGCACCAAAGGGAAGAGCAGCGCGGCCGCCCTTGGTCTTACGCCGCTTTGCGAAGTGCCAGACGGCCCCAGATTTCGACAAGCGCTTGGGTGAGCTCGGTCATCATCGCTTGCGTGTGGGCCGGGCCGGGCGTGAACCGCAACCGCTCGGTGCCGCGCGGCACTGTGGGGTAGTTGATCGGCTGCACATAAACACCGTATTCGGCGAGCAAGATGTCGCTAATCTTTTTGGCGCGCACCGGATCACCAATCATCAACGGCACAATATGCGTCGTCGTGTTCATCAAAGGAAGGCCCGCATCAGCGAAACTTTGCTTAAGGAAGGCGGCAGAGGCTTGCTGCGCGTCGCGCTCTTCGCTTGAGGCCTTGAGATGCCGCACGCTCGCGAGAACCCCCGCGACCAGCACCGGCGACAGACTCGTCGTAAAAATAAAGCCCGGCGCGTAGCTGCGAATGACGTCCACAATATTGCGCGTCGCCGCGATATAGCCGCCCATCACCCCAAAGGCTTTGCCCAGCGTTCCTTCGATGATTGTCACACGGTCAACTACGGCATCCCGCTCAGTAATGCCGCCGCCGCGTGCGCCGTACATGCCAACGGCGTGGACTTCGTCGCAATAGGTCAGCGCATTATATTTGTCTGCCAGATCACAGATGCCTGCAATATCGGCCACATCGCCGTCCATCGAATAGACGCTCTCAAAGGCGATCAGCTTCGGCGCTTCAGGATCATCGGCGGCCAGCAGCGCTTCAAGATGCGCGAGATCATTGTGTCGCCACAGCCGCTTTTCACAACCCGAATTCCGGATACCGGCGATCATCGACGCATGGTTGAGCGCGTCTGAATAGATAATACATCCTGGCAAAATCTTGCCCAAAGTCGCAAGCGTCGCCTCGTTCGAGATATAGCCCGAAGTAAAGAGCAGCGCGCTTTCCTTGTCATGAAGGTCTGCGAGTTCGCTTTCCAAATCGATGTGGTAATGGGTGTTGCCACCAATGTTTCGCGTTCCGCCAGAGCCCGCGCCGACATCGTGCAGCGCCTCTTCCATCGCGGCGACGACTTTGGGATGTTGGCCCATCGCGAGATAATCATTTGAGCACCAGACGGTGATGGGCTTGGGCCCATTATGGCCAGCAAAGCACCGCGCATTCGGGTAGCTACCCTTGTTGCGCAAGATGTCGATAAACACGCGGTACCGGCCTTCTTCATGAAGGGCGCTGATGGCCGATGAAAAAATCTGTTCATAGTTCATGACAGGGCTCCTGCTTAGGGCTTTACATGTGAAGTGGGGGATCCGGCAAGTGAGGGCTCGCCCTGCCACGCATAGCCAGCGAGCCCGATCAAGACGGCAACGCCCGCCAGTTCAAGCGCTGTATTGTTCATTCTCTTGCTCTTCCAGAGTGCGAAAAACGTCGCGGTTCCAAGAACGAGGATGTAGAGCCAGCCCATTAGCCTTCCTTCCGCTTGAAACGGCCGCGCATCAAAAAGGCGCCGATGAGAAAAGCAAACAAGGGCAAAAGCCAGAGCGGCGCGGAGCTGCCTTTCAATGTGGGCTTAAAGCTCACCCAATCGCCGTAATGCTCGATGAGCCAAGCCCGGACGCTTTCAGCTGATTCGCCCTTGCCAATCCGTTCGCGGATCATGCCGCGCATATCGGCGGCAAGATCAGCATTGCTATCTGCAATCGACTGGCCCTGACAAACGACACAGCGGATCGTTTCCATAAGCGCCTTGGCTTGCGCTTCCTGCTGCGGATTGGGGAGCGCGACATCATTATAGCCGCTCTGCGCAAAGGATGACGCGGGAGCGAGCGCAAACGCCGCGAGCGCGAGAAGGGCTGTGCGTTTCATTGTGCGGCCTTTAGCTTGGCCAGAATGATCGGCACGTCATTGGGTGTGATCACGCCGATGTGCTGGTGGCGGATCACGCCATTGCCATCGACGACAAATGTTTCTGGAACGCCCGCCGACCCAAAGGCGATCTGTGCCCGACTATTGGCATCGAGCCCAATCCGCGAATAAGGATTGCCATTGGCCGAGAGAAATTTCTGAAGATCAGGCGTCGTATCATGGATCGCGATGCCGGTGATCTCAACGCCCTGCGCCTGCATCTGCATGAGCACCGGGACTTCAGCGACGCACGGAATGCACCAGCTGGCAAAGACATTGAGGAGCCGGGGCTTGCCGTCTTTGAAATATTGCGTTCCGACCATTTGCGCTGGATCCAGCGCGCCCGCGAGTGCGATTTGCGGCATTGGCTTACCGACCATAGCCGACGCAACGGCGCGATCAGTCGGCGAGATCAGCCCACGCGCAAACACCGCCATGATCGCGACGAACAAGACAAAGGGAACCCAGAGCCAGAAGCGCTTCATGCCACAGCCTTTCTGCGCCGCCGCAGCCACGCTATCCAGCCGAAGAGATCGCGGTTAACCCGCCCTAATAGGGAGAGCACGCCGCCAATAGCGATCATCGTGCCGCCAAGCCAAATCAACGTGACAAAAGGCTTCCACCACATCCGGATTGGAAAGCCAACGTCGCTCGTCGGCGCGCCAATCACCAGATAGAGCTGGCCATTCCACGCAGTCGTGATCGCGGATTCGCTCGTTTCCATCGGTGGGTCGGTAAAGGTCCGCGATTGCGGATGCACAGTGAAAGGCGTGCTGCTGCCCTTTTGAACGACCATTTCCGCGTCGAGCGCCGACCAGTTTGGCCCCGGCACTTCACTCACATTTTTGAGCG
>JBEGTP010000225.1:0-7958 GCA_041179365.1 Pseudomonadota bacterium | reverse complement strand
GATAGGCTTTCGCAATCGAGCGCGCATCGCGTGTGGACATGAACGATGCATCACCCACCGACACTTTGATCGACGATGTTCGGATGCCCGCCTGGCGCAAATCGCCTTGAACCATGAATGTCCGGCGGCGCTTTCCAACCAGCAGATAGAAGCCCTTAAGCTCGACATCGCGCGCTTTATACTGCCCGCTCTCCGGGGCGGCCAATCGCGCTATTGCCTTATCATTCAACGCTATCCGCAAATCGCTCATAAAACGCCTGATTTTATTTTTAGGCCGGTTTTAGGCCGGTGATTGTCATCGTGAAAGTTCTAGGCTCCCGATACGCCAGATTTGGAGGCTATACGATAAATGGCTTAAAACAAGTCATTTTTGGCAATGATTTTGGTTATAGCGTTGATTTGGGTAGCTATGGAGAAGCGCAATTTCGTGATTTGTAATCAGGGTGTCACGAGTTCGAATCTTGTAGCCGGCACCAGTGTTTTCAATAAATTTGATGCCTTTGGCAAAGACAATAGCGTCCAATATGTGACGCGTCAGGCTTACGCGCCCTTGCCCGCTCAGAGGCGAGATCGAGAGATCGAGGCGATAATGGTATCATCTGCTGGAATGAGACCTTCAAGCATCAACATCGCCATGCCGTGCACCATCGACCAAGCGTGAATAGCCGCAATGCGGCGGGCTTCGGCGGTCGCGCTTTCTGGCAGGAGACTATCAACGCTCCTACGCAAGAGTTGCATGGCTGCGTTCACCACAGGCGCTTCGCCGCTGAAATATCCATTTGCGGGATGCACAGACATCATGAGCCGAAAAAGCGCGGGATTGGCGAGCGCAAAGCGAACATAGGCTTCGCCCATTGCATCAAACCCGGCGCGGCCAACACCGCCCGAGACACCAGCAACTTCCATCGCGGCTTGCTGCTCAGCCGCCATAGCTTCGGCCCCTTGTGCGCACATCGCCAATAGAAGCGACTGCTTGTCGGGAAAATGTCGGTACACCGCTGTCGCGCTCACGCCGACTCCGCGGGCCACTTCGCGCAAGGAAAGCGCGTCAGCATCGCGCTGTTTGAGCAGGTCGAGCCCGACAGCCACAAGCGCCGCGCGCAAATCACCATGATGATAGCCGCGCTTCACCGATTCAATGTTGACACTGTTATCATTTGACTTCATGTTATCACTGTAAACATAGCTGAGTCGTCTTTCAAGCGGCTTGGTTCCCTTCCAAAGGAACACCGCATGGCAAGCACTGTTGAAACGCTCATCCGCAACACCGTGACCAAAGGCATAATGAAGGTCGCGGATTTTAATCGCGGTCGTATGAAAGCCGAGACGGCCAACCCCTATTTGACCGGCATCCACACGCCTATGGCGGCGGAACTGACGCTTCATGATCTGCGGGTTTCGGGCACGATTCCCGCCGAGCTAGACGGTCGCTATATTCGCATTGGTCCAAATCCTGTCACGCCGCCGAACCCCGCAAGCTATCATTGGTTTTCGGGTGAAGGCATGGTTCACGGCGTGAAGCTGAAAAAGGGTCAGGCCCATTGGTATCGCAATCGGTGGATCAAAAGTCGCGCGGTGAGCGCGGCACTCGGCCAGCCAGAAGCCCCTGGCCCGCGCGCAGACCGAGACACTGTAAACACGAATGTTCTCGGCATCGCGGGGAGCACATGGGCCGTTGTCGAAGCGGGTGGTTATCCGGTTCGGATTGACGACGAGCTTGAAACAATCGCCCATGACCCGTTTGGCGGGACACTCAAGGGCAGTTTTTCGGCACACCCCCATCTCGATCCTGAAACAGGAGAAATGCACGCAATCTGCTATGAAGGCAGCGATCCCACAACCATTCGCCACGTAGTGGTGAATGCGGCAGGAAAGGTCATTCGCGAAGAGCCAATTACGGTGCAAGATGGTCCGTCGATCCACGACTGTATGATCACGAAGAATTTCGTTGTCATCTTGGACCTCCCCGTCACGTTTTCGATGAAGACGCTGCTGGCGGGTCATGCGTTCCCTTATGCTTGGAACCCTGAGCACAAGGCGCGAGTGGGCCTTCTCCCGCGCGACGGGACGAATGCCGACATCATCTGGTGCGCTGTTTCTCCTTGTTACGTATTCCATCCTTGCAACGCGTTTGAAACCGAGGACGGCAGCGTTACCATGGATGTTTGCGCGCACGATTCCATGTTTGCGCAAAGCAAGCAGGGGCCTGATTCAGCGCGCGTCCCTTTTGAGCGCTGGACGATCAATCCAATTGAGCATCGCGTCACGCGCGCCGTGATCGATGCCGACAGTCAGGAGTTTCCGCGTCCCAATGAAGCGCTCATGGGCAAGCCCTACCGCTATGCGTACGCGATGGCCCTGCCCGACGGCTTTGATGCCGCCTCGCCTAATCAAAGCAAGCTCTACAAGCATGACCTGAGCGCGGGAAAGCGCGAGACGCATGATTTCGGCGAAAACCATATGCCGGGCGAGTTTGTTTTCGTCCCCAAAGCGCAGGGAACTGCCGAAGATGATGGTTGGTTGATGGGCTATGTCTTGAACGTGGCTGAAGAAACGACAGATCTCGTCATTCTAGACGCCGCCAACTTTGAAGGCCCTGCCCAAGCTGTCATCCATATCCCCCACCGTATTCCCCCTGGGTTTCATGGCAATTGGGTGGCCGCAGATTGAACTTTCGCGCACCGTAATGCCCTGACGCTCACGTTCACTGAATCAAAATCGGCGTCAGCTTCATCGAGGGCGAACATCGAGGGCGAACATGGACCGCGCGCGCACGATGCAACATTCGGGCTTGCACAATAGGATTTTTCCTTTCAGAGTCTGGTTATGGTCACGATTCGCCCTTCCCTCCTCCTTCGCCTCCGCCAGTGCTTGGCGCTCATTTTGGGTGCATTGCACCTGCCGTATGACCTCATTGAAGACGCTAAGAGGCTGTTTATCGGCCCACACAACAAGGCGCTTCAAACCAAAGGCGACCATGCCCTTTGGAAATTTTCTGCGTCGCGCTTTCGGGAGCAAGAAGGCCCGCAGGGGTTTTTGTTCCTGAAAAACCCGGCACGAAAGCGACAATTGCCTATGCGCCGCTCGTTGCCTTTGTGCGGTTTCTTGATCAAAAGGGGAAAACGGCAAAATGCGGCGAATGCGTCTGCAATTTCGCTGGTGATCGTGATCCTTGCTTTGTCCGTTCAGCATTCGCTTTACAGTTTCACACATAATTTTGGGCCACCAAAACGCGCCTTAAAACGCGCTTTCGTGCCCGGCTGTTGGCAACGCTTTTGCCGCCACGCGCCTTCGCCAAAAGCCACGGCGGTTCATGTACTAAAACTGTGAAATAGTTGCATTCTCCGCGCAATTCGATCAGAGGGCTCGCATTATGACACAAAAATGGACCCCTCAAAGCTGGCAGTCCGCTGAAGCGCGCCAGCTTCCTGTTTATCCGGATGCCGCCGCGCTTGATCGCGCAACGGGCACGCTTACCAATTATCCGCCGCTGGTCTTTGCGGGCGAAGCGCGCAGCCTCACCGCAGACCTTGCAAAAGTTGCGCAAGGCAAAGCGTTTCTTCTTCAGGGCGGTGACTGTGCAGAGAGCTTTGCAGAGTTTCATCCCAATAACATCCGCGATACCTTCCGGGTGTTGTTGCAAATGGCTGTGGTGCTGACATTTGCATCTAAGGTGCCCACAATCAAAGTCGGTCGCATGGCTGGGCAATTTGCGAAACCACGGTCAGCCGACCTCGAAGACATTGATGGTGTCAGCCTGCCTTCATACCGCGGCGATATCGTCAACGATATCGCGTTTGAAGCAACCGGGCGCGCGCCGGATCCAGAGCGGATGATCAAGGCCTATTCTCAATCGGCTGCTACGCTCAATCTGCTCCGCGCCTTTGCCCAGGGCGGCTATGCCAATCTCCATCAAGTCCATGCTTGGACGCATGATTTCATGGGCCGCTCACCTTGGGCCGTAAAATTTAAAGACGTCGCAGACCGGATCGGCGAAGCGCTTGATTTCATGGCGGCGTGCGGCGTTGATCCTGAAACGGTTCCACAGCTCAAAGGTACCAGCTTTTATACCAGCCATGAAGCGCTCCTCCTGCCCTATGAGCAGGCTCTCACCCGCCAAGATAGCTTAACCGGCGGCTGGTATGATTGCTCTGCCCATATGCTCTGGATTGGCGATAGAACGCGCTTTGAAGGCTCGGCCCATGTTGAATATCTGCGCGGTATTGGCAATCCAATTGGCATGAAATGCGGGCCAAGCCTTGAGGCAGACACGTTGCTGCGGTTGCTCGACACGTTAAACCCTGACCGCGTCGCCGGGCGGATGACGCTCATCACGCGCTACGGCCATGATAAAATCGAGGCGGGGCTTCCTGCCCTTGTCCGCGCGGTCAAGCGCGAGGGACATCCAGTCGTCTGGTCGTGTGATCCGATGCACGGCAATGTTGTGAAAGCGGCCAATGGCTATAAAACCCGGCCCTTTGACCGCATCCTTTCTGAAGTCCGTGGCTTCTTTGCCGTTCACCGAGCAGAAGGCACTCACGGGGGCGGCATTCACATAGAAATGACGGGCCAGAATGTTACGGAATGCACCGGCGGCGCGATGGACGTTTCGGAGCAAAGCCTGTCAGACCGGTATCACACACACTGTGATCCGCGCCTGAACGCTGGCCAATCGCTGGAACTTGCGTTTCTCCTTGCTGAAATGCTCAATGAGGAAATGGCAGAGCGTCGCGCAGCGGCTTGACGCCCTACCTATTCGGTCATACGCGACACTCGCCTTATCGGCCCCTTCGTCTAGCGGTTAGGACGCGGCCCTCTCACGGCTGAAACACGAGTTCGATTCTCGTAGGGGTCACCAGGAATTGATGTCGTCACAATGGTGATGCGCAACTTTCTTTGCCAACCGACATCGTGCACAAAGGTCTAAGCCCATGATGAGCAATGCCTCGCATACGATACTCGATCATATTGAAACACCGGCGTTGCTTGTCCGCCAAGAGCAAGTGACCTTTGCCAACGCGGCGGCGCGCCTGTTGCTGGGTAGCCATATCGTTGGCGAAAATGTCCGCATTGCCTTGCGCAATCCCGCGGCTGTTGCTTTAGCGCGCTCGTCAAGCGGCGGACAGATCAAGCTTTTGGGCCTTTCTGTGGCAGGCAGTCAGTGGGAAATGGCCTGCCATGTTCTCACGGATGGAACCCGGCTAATCACGCTTGTCGATCACAGCGTTCAAGCAGGCGTCGCCCGCGCCCATGCCGATTTCGTCGCCAATGCGAGCCATGAATTGCGGACGCCGCTCGCGGCCATACTTGGTTTCGTGGAAACACTTGAAGATCCTAAACTCGATGCAGACCCGGCAACGCGCCTCCGTTTTTTAGGCACCATCAAGCGCGAAGCGGGGCGGATGCAGGCTTTGATCGAAGACTTGATGTCACTCTCACGGATTGAGGCGGTCAAGCACGAAGCCCCTGAAGATCTGATCGATCTCGTTGCCCTTTCGCGCGAAGCCGCAGGTGAAGCTCCACACGGTTCCAACATCTGTATCGAAACAAATGTCGACCAGGCGATCATCGCCGGGGACCGGCTCCAGATGGCGCAAGTCCTGCGCAACTTGATCGATAATGCGCTTAAATATGGCCATCCCGATAGCGCGGTAAACGTGTCGATTGAAGCCAGCGACTCAGGGTGGATTAGCCTCACAGTTCGCGATGAAGGCGAAGGGATAGCGCCAGAGCATCTTCCGCGTCTCACCGAGCGTTTCTACCGTGCTAATGCTAGCCGCAGCCGAGAGGCCGGTGGCACTGGGCTGGGCCTCTCGATCGTCAAACATATCATCGAGCGGCACCGGGGCCGGTTTGATATTAGTAGCCGGCAAGGCCAAGGAACAACAGCCTCAATCATGGTGCAACGCCAAAAGGATTGATTGTCATCAAAGTGTCATGGAAAAGACATATCAGAATCGGCGAATCAAAACTGGAGAGGCCCGTTACAATGCGCACATCTAAAACTCTTTTAAGCGTCGCAGTTTCTTCGCTCGCGCTTTTGCTCTCGGCTTGTGGGGGATCGGGTGGCGCGAGCAGCGGTAGCGCTCGTGACTTTGTGCGCGTTGTCGGGTCATCGACCGTCTATCCCTTTGCAACTGCCGTGGCGGAAACAGCCGTCAAGACCTCGGGAATTAAGTCTCCTGTGATCGAGTCGACAGGGACGGGCGCAGGCATGAAGTTATTTTGTGCCGGTGTCGGCGCTGCGCATCCTGATGTTGAAAATGCGTCGCGCCGGATGAAAGCCTCAGAATATGCGGAATGTTCAAAAAATGGCGTGACCGAAATCGTCGAAGTGCAGATCGGCCTGGATGGTATTGCTTTTGCGAGCAGCAAAGGCGGCATCACAATGCCTCTCACCGTTGTTGACGTATACAAAGCTCTTGCTGCGACACCCTTTGGCAAGCCCAACACGGCAAAGAACTGGAGCGACGTAAATCCTGCCCTCCCCGCGACGCCGATCAGTGTTTACGGCCCTCCGTCAACGTCTGGCACGCGCGATGCACTTGCCGAGTTGATCCTGACCAAGGGTTGTGAGTCCGATCCCGCAATGAAGGCGCTCAAGGAAAAAGACAAAGACGCCCACAAGAAAATTTGCACCACGGTTCGCAGCGATGGCGCCTATGTCGAGCAAGGCGAGAATGACAATTTGATCGTCCAAAAAATCGCCGCGAATCCGAAGGCTGTTGGCATTTTCGGCTTTTCCTTTCTTGAAGAGAATATGGACAAGCTCCAAGGCCTGACCATGGGTGGAATAGCCCCAACCTATGCGTCGATCTCTGACTTCTCTTACCCCGGGGCGCGTCCGCTCTATATTTATGTGAAGGCCGCGCATCTCACGGCCATCAAAGGCCTGCGGGACTATGTAATGGCCTTTGCGGCGCAATGGGGCGCAGACGGCGTTATGAAGGCGAAAGGCATGGTCATCGCGCCTGACGCGGTTCGTAAAACGAGCGCCGAAATTGTAGCATCGATGAAACCCCTTGATCCGGCGTCGCTCAAGTAATCGGCTGGACGCGTGTCTGGCACACTGCTCCTTTTAGCGCTCGCGGGATTTGGCTTTTTCGGCTGGATCACCGCGCGCGCAAAGGCGCGACACTTAAATACCGGAAAGGGCGTCCTGCACTCGCTCCCCAGCTACCATGGCTGGCACTTGGCGCTCTGGATCGTCCTACCGGCTTTAGTGGCTTGGCTCATTTGGTCTTTCATTGCGCCAGGACTCATAACCTCTGCCATCTTGGCTTCGCCGGAAGCTGCCAGCCTTCCTAGCGCGGGGATGGAGCGCGATTCCGTATTATCGGAAGCCTTTCAACTCGCGACGAACCCCGGAAGTGCTGCATTCAATCCGCTCGCCACAAAGTTTGTCGGCGTCATTGGTGTCGCTAGAGACAAATATAATTGGATAGGCACAGCGCTAGTCGCGCTCTTTGCGTTTTGTGGTGGGGCGTTTGGCTACACACGGGTCACAGCCCAATTTCCGGCGCGAACACGGGTTGAGTTTATGGTCCTGGCTGCCTTGCTGATTGCATCGCTCTTGGCCATTCTCACGACAGTTGGCATCATCGCCTCGCTCATCTTTGAATCCGCCCGTTTCTTTTCAATGATCTCGCCAGTGGATTTCCTAACTGGCCTCCACTGGAACCCTCAGGATGGCACGGGGCCAGACGTATCCAAGACATTTGGTGCCGTACCTCTCTTTTGGGGGACGATCTTCATCGGAGCCATAATCGCGATGATTGTCGCGATCCCACTTGGCCTGATGGGTGCGATTTATTTGACACAATATGCCAGCGCGAAGGTGCGTAAGTGGGTCAAGCCGCTGCTTGAAATTCTGGCAGGAGTCCCCACCGTTGTGTACGGCTATTTCGCAGCGCTCACTGTCGCGCCAATGGTCCGTGATTTGGCGGCAGCGCTCGGTA
>JBEGTP010000224.1:0-5286 GCA_041179365.1 Pseudomonadota bacterium | reverse complement strand
GGCAATCAATAGCGATTGCAAGGCTACAATTGTCTTGCCCGAACCAACATCGCCCTGCAGGAGACGGGTCATCGGTATGGGCTGCGCTAAATCCCCTTCGATCTCTCGGATGGTACGACTTTGCGCTCCGGTCAGTGCGAACGGCAAAACGAGCGCATCGCGCAGCTTCCTATCCCCTTTCAAGGGCACGCCGCGCCTGCGCCGAGAAGACGCCCGAACGAGCATGAGCGCCAGCTGATTGGCGAAAACCTCATCATAAGCCAGCCGCTCCCGCGCGAGGGCGTCATTCGGATCCTTATGAGCGCGGCTCACAGCATCGCGCCACGTCGGCCATCCTTGTTTTGCCAGTAAGCTTGCTTCAACCCATTCAGGCAAATCAATAAGGCGCTCTTGCGCTTGTGCCGCGAGTTGGATCATCCGCTTTGACGTCAAGCCTTCAGATAGAGGGTAGATAGGCTCATGCATCTGGATGTCAGGTGCATTGCCAGCGGGGAGTATGTGATCTGGATGGACGATCTGGAGGTCTTGGCCGTAGCTTTCGAGCTTTCCGGCAATGAGGCGGGGCTCCCCCAAAGGCAGTTGTTTTTTCGCCCAGCCGGGATTGCTTCCAAAAAAGGTCAAGCTGACAGAGTCGCCACATTTGTCAGTTGCGTGTACGCGCAAGGGCCCGCGGCCGCCTTGCCTATACTCGACCGGTGTCAACTCAATCATGATCGACCGGCCAACATCACTCATTTTCAGGCCCTCAACTGCAACGCGGCTGATCATGCCAGTTGGCAAGTGAAAGAGCACATCAACCACGCGCGCCAGCCCGAGACGGTCCAACGGCTTAGCCAATTGTGGGCCGATTCCCTTGAGCGCCGTTATTTCAGCAAAGAGCGGGTTGAGCAGTTGCGGTCGCATGGCTATCGGTCTTTTACACAGACCAGCTCGCGACGCACTTCAAAATGCGCGGCGGGCCAAAACCGCGTGGAAAAAGACGATGAATCCGACCGACAGACTAAAGAGGCTTGGCTTTCGCGCTTGGCATCGCGGCACGAAAGAAGCCGACATGATGCTCGGCGGCTTTTACGATACACGCGCGGTCGCTTGGACCACGCAAGAGATCGACTGGTTCGAAGCCCTTCTTGAAGAGCAGGATGTCGACATCATGGCGTGGGCAATCGGCACTTTACCAGTGCCGCTCGCCTGGCAAGGCGCGATGATGGATGACTTGAGAACGCTCGATTTCATAACGACCGCGCGCTAATGATTGACCGCATTGTCAAATCCACGCGCCCAATCACCTTGTCTGGCGCGCCATCTGGCTTCATGCCTTGGCTGATGACCGATTTGGCTCGGGCGGCAGCGGCTCGCGCGGTTTTCATTGCCGCCGATGATGCGGCGATGCGCGCAATGGCTGATACGGCGGCCTATTTCGCCCCTGAAATTGAAATTTTGACTTTTCCAGCTTGGGACTGCCTTCCTTACGACAGGGCCTCGCCTTCGCTGCGCGCGACTTCAGAGCGATTAGCAACACTTGCCGCGCTGCAACGCAAGCCAGATCGGCCTCAACTGATCCTCACGACGCTCAACGCAGCCACGCAGCGCACCCTCACGGCGTTCCGTATTCGCCAGCTCACGGCCCACCTTGCTCGCGGCACGCGGATTGATCGAGATCGGCTCATTTCGCTCTTGGCAGCCAATGGTTATGTCCGAACCGATACTGTGGCCGATGCCGGAGAGTTTGCGGTGCGCGGCGGTCTGGTCGATCTCTTTCCTGCTGGGGAGGCCTTTGGCTTGCGTCTCGATTTTTTTGGGGACGAAATTGAATCGGTGCGCAGCTTTGACCCCGCCGACCAACGGACGATCGCAAAAGTTGATGGTTTCACCTTGTTGCCAGCATCTGAGTCGCTGCTCGATGAAGACGGAATCAAGCGCTTCCGGAGTCGCTACAGAGAAGTCTTTGGCGCAACGGCAACGGGTGATCCTCTCTATCAAGCCATCTCAGAAGGACGGCGGCTATCGGGGATGGATCACTGGCTCCCGATGATCGAAGAGCGGATGGAAACCCTGTTTGATCATCTCGGCAAGGATGCGCTGATCGTCCGAGACGCTGGCGTTGCCGCTGCTGCTGACGCCCGGTTCGATGCGATAGAAGATTACCACAGCAACCGCGAGGCCGCTCTGACTTCAGAACCCGGCAGTTACCGCCCCTTGGCCCCCGACATGCTCTATTTGAGCGCTCATGACTGGGCGGCGGCCATCAAAAGCCAGCCCATCCATCTCGCGACGCCATTTCGTGAGCCGCCTTCGGAAAAAGTGATTGATTTTGAAATCGATGCGCCGCGTGATTTTGCGCCTGAGCGGACTAAGGGTGACAATGTCTATGATGCCGTTGCGGCACACACCAAAGGGCTTGCGCTAAGCCATAAAGGGCTCATTATCGCCTGTTATTCGATGGGCTCGCGCGAACGCTTGATGGGGCTCTTTACCGATCACGCCATGACGGGACTGGTGCCTGCGAACAGCTGGCAAAAAGCGCAAGGTGCCGCTGCGCAAGGGCAAACC
This sequence comes from Pseudomonadota bacterium, assembly GCA_041179365.1. Taxonomy (GTDB): domain Bacteria; phylum Pseudomonadota; class Alphaproteobacteria; order Sphingomonadales; family Sphingomonadaceae; genus Aquisediminimonas. Next base: position 2,736 of record JBEGTP010000224.1, on the reverse strand, counting down.
GCCTTGATCGTCCTCCCCTTGGAGCACGGCTTCACCACACAGACCTTCGCGCTTTTAACTGAACAAGACATTTTGGGTGATCGCCTTGTTCGTCGGGCCAAGCGCAAAAAATCAGCCGATGCTTTCATGGCGGAGCTCGCGACGCTCTCACCGGGCGATCTTGTTGTCCATGTCGAACACGGCATCGGTCGCTATGAAGGGCTCACGCAAATACCCGTTGCCAAGGCTCCGCACGATTGCGTTGCCCTTTCCTATGCAGGCGGCGACAAGCTTTACGTTCCGGTTGAAAACATCGATGTCCTTTCGCGTTATGGGAGCGAGAGCGATGGTGTCGCGCTTGATCGCCTAGGAGGCGAAGCTTGGCAGCGCCGCAAATCACGGATGAAAGAACGCATTCGCGAAATCGCTGGCGAATTAATCGCCGTTGCAGCTGCCCGCGCGCTAAAGCCCGGTGAAATTGCCGAAGCCGATGCAAGCAGCTACGCCGAATTTTCAAACCGCTTTCCCTATCAAGAAACAGAGGACCAAGACCGCGCGATTAGCGACGTGCTTGATGATCTCGCCGCTGGAAAGCCGATGGACCGCCTCGTCGTCGGCGATGTCGGTTTCGGCAAAACAGAAGTCGCAATGCGCGCGGCATTTGTTGCGGCAATGGCAGGTCTGCAGGTTGCACTTGTATGCCCAACGACGCTGCTCGCACGGCAACACTACCAGAATTTCGTTGAGCGCTTTCACGGACTTCCGCTGCGCATTGGTAGGCTTTCACGCCTCGTTACGGCAAGCGAAGCCAAGGCGACGCGAGAGGCGCTAGAAGCTGGAACCATCGATATTGTCATAGGAACCCACGCCGTTCTAGCGAAGTCTGTCGCCTTTAAGCGGCTAGGGTTGGTGATTGTTGATGAAGAGCAACGCTTCGGCGTCGCCCATAAGGAGCGGTTGAAAGGGCTAAAAACAGATGTTCACGTTCTCACGCTCACGGCGACCCCGATCCCACGCACCTTGCAAATGGCGATGTCTGGACTGCGCGAGCTTTCAGTCATCCAGACCCCGCCGGTTGATAGGCTCGCGGTCCGAACTTATGTCATGCCTTGGGATAAGGTCGTGCTGCGAGAGGCCCTCCTACGCGAGCATTACCGGGGCGGACAGAGCTTCTTTGTGACGCCGAGGATTAAAGACCTGCCTGATATTGAGGCTTTTTTGAGCAACGACGTCCCTGAGATTAAATATGTTGTTGCGCATGGGCAAATGGCACCCGGGCTCGTCGAAGAACGCATGTCTGCGTTTTATGACAAACGCTATGATGTCTTACTTTCAACGACCATCGTCGAAAGCGGTCTCGACATTCCAAGTGCCAACACGCTCATCATCCACCGCGCAGATCGTTTCGGCCTCGCGCAACTCTATCAGCTCAGAGGCAGAGTCGGCCGCGCCAAAACGCGTGCGTTTGCTTATATGACAACCGCGCCCGACCGTCTGATGACCGAGGCTGCCGAAAAACGCCTTAAAGTCTTGTCTGATCTCGATAGTCTCGGCGCAGGCTTCCAGCTTGCGAGCCATGATCTCGACATCCGGGGAGCTGGCAATCTTCTCGGGGATGAACAGTCTGGCCACATTCGCGAGGTTGGATTTGAACTTTATCAATCCATGCTTGAAGAAGCCATTTTAGAAGCGCGCGCTGGCGGCATGGCGCGCGACTCAGTAAAGGATCTCAGCCCGCAAATTACGACTGACGCAGCGGTGATGATCCCCGACACTTATGTCCCTGATCTTGACCTGCGGATGGGCCTCTATCGGCGACTCAACGAGCTTGAAATGGGCAGCGAAATTGAAGCTTTTGCTGCCGAAATGATCGACCGTTTTGGACCGCTTCCCGATGCGACGCAGAATTTGCTAACCCTCATTCAAATCAAGCTCAACGCGAAAAAGGCGCATATTTCCAAAATTGATCTCGGCCCGCGCGGTGCGCTGATCACTTTCTGGAAGGATACCTTTCCCAATGTCGACGGACTGCTCGCTTATGTTGCGCGCGTTGGCAGCATTGCCAAGATCAGGCCTGATATGCGGCTAGCGGTCACGCGCGCTTGGGCGACGCCTGAAGCGCGGCTCAATGGTGCGCTGCAATTGTCTAAGGGACTAGCCCAAGCTGCTGGCTGACACCAAGGCCGTGAGGTCCTCAACCGTCAGCGGCTTAGCGCAGAGGAAGCCTTGATAGAGATTACACCCTTCCTGCGCTAACAAGCCAAGCTGCTCTCTGGTTTCAACACCCTCTGCAATGACCGTCAGATCGAGCGAGCGGGCCATGTCGATCACGCCGCGCACGACGATACTATCGCGCGCTGACCCTGCAATATCAATCGAGAGGCCGCGATCAATCTTGAGGTAATCAAGCGGCAAAGCCTTGAGATAGGCAAGGCTTGAATAGCCCGTGCCGAAATCATCAATGGCGACGCGACATCCTGCGGCGCGCAGTTCAGCCAGAATGGCCGATGCGATGACGAGGTCCTCCATCAACCCTGTTTCGGTGATCTCAACCGTTAGGCGGTTACGCGGAAACCCAGATTCATCAATCATCGCAAGGAACGAGCTGACGAATTGAGGGCGCGCAATGTCTTGCGCAGTGACGTTAATTGAAAGGCGCAAATGCGCGAGGCTTTGGGGCCAGAGCGCCGCTTCTTCGGCGGCTTTACGCTGCACATGCGCGGAAAGCTCAAGCATATAGTCAGATTGTTCAGCGAC
>JBEGTP010000223.1:0-10877 GCA_041179365.1 Pseudomonadota bacterium | reverse complement strand
GTATGCTTCTTTGCCTGAAATTCCTCGTGCGGCATTTTCATGCCCCTCTGGGTAGGCCGCGTCGGCGCGAAACCGCAGCAGGTTGAGCATTTGGATGGGCACGTCTCGCGGCAATGCTTTGAACGCATCAAAGCTCTCTCGGGTTGGATCGATGAAAGTGTCTGGCACTATTCGGCCGCGCATTTTGGCCCAAGATGGCGGCCTTTCATCACACCGATCATGCGAACCTTAGTTCCGCTCATTGCGACATCGGCGACCATATCAGCCTGATAAGAAGCCGCAGTATAAGTGCCGTTAAAGGCTAACGAGCCAGCCGCCTCATCGTCTGCACAATCGAGCGTGTAGGCAAGTATGCCGGGGACAGGAGGTGCCGCATTGACCTTGCACTTTTTGGTGTTGGATCGCTTGACGAATGCTTGTTGCGGCGTTTTCGCTTCTTCGGGCGTAATGCAAAAATTTCGGCTGTTTTCGCGTGAGTTTAGCGTATCAACGGGCATAGCCTGATCTCCGACCGTCACCGATGTGAAGGTCATGCTCATTTCCCATTGGCCTGGGGTAACCGTGTCAGGGGTGTCGGCGGCAACCGCAAAGGGTGCAACCAAGGCAATAAGCGAAATAATCAGTGGTTTTGACATTGGTCTATCATCCTAAACGGCGGCAAGGTTGTGCATGTTTGCTTGCCTTTAAACGGATAAACTACGGCATCAATGTATCGCTTGTCTATCCCCTGCTTGGCAGTTCGCGCTGATCTACTTAGACAAACGGGATCACGATTCGCATGGGGAGGGGAATGTCATGAGCCGTTTTTGTACCAGCTGTGGCGCGGCGGTCCCGTCAATAGCGAAATTCTGTGTTGCTTGTGGCAAGGAGAATGCAGCCACCCAAAGTGTAGCGCCAAACAGGCAACCGCAGCTTGAAACGCCGCGATCGATAAGCCCACTGCTCATCGGCGCGCTCGGCGCGGCCTTGATCTTTGGTGCGGCCTTCGCGGCTTATTGGATGGGGCAAGTTAAAAAGGATGAGGTCGCGGCAAATGTCGTCTCTGCGGCGGCGACTCCCGTTGAAGTTGCCCCGCCACACGAGCAGGTCGCGCCGTCTGCTGCGGTTCCGCCGGTGCCGACTGCCGCGCGGTTAGACTTTGGACGGTACGCGCAGCAGCTTCCCTTCGACGGATTTTCCGCTGACCAAGATGTTCAAAAGCTCACGCGCGCGGCTGTGCCTGATCGTGCGCTCCTCGATGAAATGAAAAATCGGCCCGGGCCGCAGACCCCGATCCTCGTCGCTGGAAAATACCTGCTTGCTTGGGGGTGTGAAGCGCATAATTGTGGCGGCGGCTATAATTGGTCAATCGTGGTAGTAAACGCAAAATCAGGTCAATTTGCCCGGGTTTGCATTCATGATAGTGCACGAATGGGCGATTTTTCAGATTGGTATCAAAATGGCCGTTTGAAGAATCGCGTGACCGGTGAGTGCCCCAGCGAGATAGTTGGTCTTTAGCGCCCGCCACCATTGCCCCTGCGGGCCGTCTCCCCCATATCTGTTCTCATGTCGATCCAAATCCGCACCTCACTCGCCGAACCTGAAACAGGGGACGAATTCGTGCCCCATCGCCCTGCGCGACCGCCAAAATCAGATGGCGGAAAGCGCTTTACCATCGTGTCTGACTATGAGCCGGCGGGCGATCAGCCCACCGCGATTGCTGAGTTGGTTGCAGGCGTGAGGGCCGAGGAGCGCGATCAGGTGCTGCTCGGCGTCACCGGATCGGGCAAGACGTTCACAATGGCCAAGGTGATTGAGGCGGTGCAGCGGCCCGCGCTCATCCTCGCACCCAACAAGATTTTGGCGGCGCAGCTCTACGGCGAGTTCAAAAGCTTTTTTCCCGATAATGCGGTCGAGTATTTCGTTTCTTATTATGATTATTACCAGCCCGAAGCCTATGTTGCGCGGTCGGACACGTATATCGAGAAGGAAAGCTCGGTAAACGAAGCGATAGACCGGATGCGGCATTCGGCGACGCGTTCGCTCCTTGAGCGCGATGATGTGATCATCGTTGCCTCGGTCTCCTGCCTCTATGGGATAGGGTCAGTCGAGACCTATTCGGCGATGATCTTTGATCTGAAGAAAGGCCAGAGCGTTGACCAGCGCGAGATCATCCGCAAGCTCGTTTCGCTCCAATATAAGCGCAATGACGCGGCGTTTGCGCGTGGCAATTTCCGGGTGCGCGGCGACAATCTTGAGCTTTTTCCGTCGCATTATGAAGACACCGCATGGCGGATCAGCTTCTTCGGCGATGACATTGAGGAGATTACCGAATTTGATCCGCTGACGGGCAAGAAGGTCGCGGCGCTTGATTTCATTCGCGTCTACGCAAACAGCCACCACGTGACGCCGGGCCCTACGCTCAAGCAGGCAATGGAGGCGATCAAATGGGAACTCAAAGTTCGTTTGGAAGAGTTGGTCAAGGAGGGCAAGCTGCTGGAGGCACAACGGCTGGAGCAGCGCACTAATTTTGACCTAGAGATGATCACTGCCACAGGAAGTTGCGCGGGAATTGAGAATTACAGTCGCTTCCTATCGGGCAGGCTCCCTGGCGAGCCGCCGCCAACCTTGTTTGAATATCTCCCCGAAAACGCTCTGCTCTTCGTCGATGAAAGCCATCAGAGCATCGGCCAGATCAACGGCATGTCGCGCGGCGATCACCGGCGCAAGCTGACGCTCGCCGAATATGGCTTCCGCTTGCCGAGCTGCATCGACAACCGCCCGCTACGCTTCAACGAATGGGACGCGATGCGCCCGCAAACGACCTATGTCAGCGCGACCCCAGGCAATTGGGAGATGGAGCGTTGCCAAGGCGTATTTGCCGAACAGGTCATTCGCCCGACCGGTCTGATCGATCCGCCCGTTGAGATCAAGCCGGTTGAGGATCAAGTGCAGGATTGTATCAACGAATGCCGCAAGACGGCAGCAGCAGGATACCGCACACTTGTCACCACGCTGACCAAGCGGATGGCCGAGGATTTGACCGAGTTCATGCATGAAGCAGGGCTACGGGTGCGCTACATGCATAGCGATGTCGAAACGCTCGAACGCATCGAGCTGATCCGTGATCTGCGGATGGGCGTGTATGATGTGCTGGTGGGTATCAACCTGCTGCGCGAAGGCCTCGATATTCCCGAGTGCGGGCTAGTGACGATCTTGGATGCTGACAAGGAAGGGTTCCTGAGGAGCGAGACGTCGCTCATCCAGACGATTGGCCGCGCCGCGCGCAATGTGGACGGCCGTGTGATCCTCTATGCCGACCGCATCACCGGCAGCATGGAACGCGCCATCGCTGAGACAGACCGGCGGCGGGAGAAACAGCACGCTTACAACATCGAACATGGCATCACGCCGGAATCGATCAAGCGCGACATTGCCGATATCATCAAGGATACGTCAAACCGCGATAGCGTGATGGTCGAAATCGAAGACGGCCCCGCTCATATGGTGGGCCATAATCTGCGGGCCTATATCGAAGACCTTGAAAAGAAAATGCGCGCGGCGGCAGCAGATCTTGAGTTTGAAGAGGCCGGGAGATTGCGCGATGAAATACGGATGCTGGAGCAGAGCGAGCTTGGGATTCCCGTCGAGGGGCAGGTCGCTCCGATGATGGGGCGAAGCAATGAAGGCAAGCCGGGGACGCGGAAGGGACGGTTTGGACGGAGTAGTAAGTTCAAGGGGCGGGGGCGGTAGGATATGGCGCGACGTCCAAAGGTCATCGCAGTCACATCGACTGCCTACTTTGATGGCGTAACGCCACTTTGGGTTCCTCCCAATCAACCGTCTATTGACCCGCGTTATCACGATGCAATTCACGAACTCGCAAAATGGGCCGGTCCAAACTGGGTGAATAACCAGGACATCTTTTTCTTCCCGATTCGACGGATACTGATCAGAGTCTGCGAGAGGTGGCGAAGCCACGATTGGAAATCGGATGTGGATTTGATCAAAGAAAGGAGGGAAGATGCAAATCACTTGCCAGAATTGGAACGGGCGTTTTCGCTATTTTTGTCAGCGTTGAAAAAGGCTCAATTCAATTACAGGAAACAGGCTTTAGGTTTGGTGTTTATGGCCGAACTTTGTCCCGACACTAACGTGAACCTGACCAATGAAGAGGCCAATAATGCAATTGAAAGGGCCGTAGAAGGGTTTCGGCAACATCTGAAAATCAGAGATTCAGCATCTGCCCAATATGGGCCAGTCGAATATGAAAGTTTGCCACGTCAGCTCCCAGAACGTGAAATTGCTGTTGCTCTAAGTCTGGCGGTGTCCATTACGGTTTGGAGGCGAGATGGACTTGCAGAGGGGGATCACATATTGTGGCAGAAAGCGGTCATTTCAAGGAATCTCCCATGGAAGTCTATTGCACTTTTCGCATGGGCGAACGCAGCGAATGGTGAGTGGCAAATCGACGCGAAAGATGCCCAAAAGAGAGTGACGAGTTTGGCTAAAAAGGTCATGCGGGTTGATCTGAGAAGCAACGGATAAATTACTGAAACGAGATTTCGATTTTAATATTTGCTTTCGTATTTCCCACTGGCAAGCACTGTTAATTGCTGCTGATCAAACAACATGGAGGATCAGCAATGAAGCAAAAAGTTGACAAATCTCAAAATGTCCTATATGAAGGACAAAATATCCAGATCCTCCAAACGCCCGACTTTCGCGATTGGCTCAAAACGTTGCGCGACCGGAAGGCGCGGCTCAGGATTGGTGAACGGATTGATCGCCTTGTTGCTGGCAATTTCGGGGATACGAAATCTGTCGGAGACGGAGTGCAGGAGTTGCGGATGCGTTTTGGCCCCGGCTATCGCATCTATTATATCTGGCGGGGGGATGTGCTGATCATCCTGCTAAACGGCGGTGACAAGGACAGTCAGGTCCGCGACATTGCCAAGGCAAAGCGAATGGCAAAGGAAATCGGCGATGGCAGTGAAGCTTCTCCCCTATGATTCTGCTGAGATGCTCGAAACCGAGGAAGACATTCTTACTTATCTCGAATTTGCGATGGAAGGGAATGATCCCAAGCATATCGCCAACGCCCTTGGCGTTGTCGCACGTTCCAAGGGCATGACCGAAATCGCGCGAAAAACTGGCCTCGGGCGACAGGCGCTTTACTCGGCGCTTTCAATGGATGGTAACCCGACGCTCGAAACGCTTATGTCTGTACTATCCGCGCTGGGCTTCGCACTCTCCGTGCAAAGGAAGGCGGCGTGACGATCTTTCAATCTTAACGGTCGGCGCGTTCTTCTGCAAAATGTTTGAATTTGCGTTTTTGCGCCGTGCCGTCGGGCGCGAGGGCTGGCGCTTCGATCTCTGGATTGGCGGTGTGCTCATTCGCCTTCACGTCGCGCTTATAATGGTGCTTGCCATTGGGCCGCCCGACCATCCAGCTCTTGTCTGCACCGTCAAATTCTGTGCCGTCCGGGCGGAGCCAATCATCAAAATAGCCTTCATTCCAACTCATGACAGCCATTGTGATCAAAAAGGTGACCGCTGCCATGGAGAGCAGCACGAGCGGGTGGGTCAGGCCGGAAAAGGCTCCATCACTGTTTGATCGGCTACTGGCCATTTTCGCGTCCTTCGCGGGTTCTCAAGTTATACCGCGAGGTTTACCGCTAAGGCCAAAAGAAAAGGTTAACAGGCGCTGGGCAGGGGGGATCAACTATCCTTATTGCGCGCCTTGTTGGCGTAAATGAGCGCCGCGAGCACAGCAGCAGAACCGATGCCCACACCCGCAGCGGCCTTCCAGCTCATCGGCTTCTTTTCGTCCGATTGCGCCTCGGCGGCACCAACCTCTCGCGCCTTGGCGCGCTTCACTTCGCGCATCGTTTCATTGTCCCGCGCCGGTTTTTGAGTGTTTTTTGCCATAGCCTCTCAATGAGTCAGTCGCGCGTCGGCGTCAAGCCTTTGTGGTGCAGACGAGGCCTAACGCTGCCAAAGAAAAACCAGCGCCGGCTAGGAAAGTCGCCGAGGCCCCCATGTGATCCCAAAGGAGCCCGGCAATGATGCTCGCGATGAACATTGCGGCGCCGCATATCAGATTAAACACGCCGAAAGCGGATCCCCGTAACTGGGGTGGGGCATGGTCAGCAACCAGTTTTGAGAGCAGCCCTTGCGTCAGTGCCATATGCAGTCCCCATAATAGGATGCCAATAAACACACCGCTCAACCCCGTGCTCAGCGCAAGAACCACATCGGCCAAAATCAGAACGATCATGCCAAGTGCCAAGAGTTGCCGCGCAGGCCAGCGATCCGAAAGCACGCCCGTTGGATAGGCACCGATCGCGTAGACGAGATTCATCGCGACCAAAACGAGCGGCGTGAGCCCGAGCGGGAGCCCCTCAGCGTGCGCTTTGAGGATGAGAAACCCTTCGCTAAACCGCGCGAGCGTAAACACGAAACCGAGAATGACGATCCGCCAATACGGCCATTGAAACTCCCGTAGCGCTGAAAACGACAAAGGCGCAGGCTTTCCTTGCTCGACTATTGTGGCTTCGGGGTCCCGAACGCCAATGACGATGACAATGACCGCCAGAGCACCGGGAATGAAGGCGACCCAAAAAACACGCCGGAAGTCATTTGAAAAAGCTGCCATTAAGCCAATTGCGATCAATGGCCCCGCAAAGGCTCCCACCGTGTCGAGCGACTGACGTAGTCCAAAGGCCCGCCCGCGTATTTCAGACGGCGTAATATCGGCGATCAGCGCATCGCGCGGCGCTCCCCTTATGCCTTTCCCAATACGGTCAGCAAAGCGCGCGCCAAGAATGAGTGGCGCTGTTCCCGCTATCGCAAAGAGCGGTTTCGAGAGCGCACCAAGGGCGTAGCCCAGCAGTATGAGGGGGCGTCGCTTTCCGATTCGATCAGATACCAGCCCAGAAAACAGCTTCGTGATCGACGCTGTTGCTTCCGCAAAACCATCGATCAGGCCGACCATGGCAACGCTTGCGCCGAGCGTGGTTGTCAGAAAAACAGGAAGCAGGCCGTGAATAATCTCCGACGAAACGTCCATCAATAGACTGACAAATCCTAACGCCCAGACGGTGCGCGGAATGGATGTTCGGTGCGTCACGCCTCGTAAGGAAGATCGAGCGCCTCAGCGACCGCTTTGTGGCGAATACGCCCTCCAGCCACGTTCAGCCCAGCGGCAAGATGCGGATCAAGCGCCATCGCCCGTTCAGGCCCGAGATTGGCGATCTTGATCGCGAACGGCAGTGTCGCGTTGTTGAGGGCAAAGGCCGATGTGCGTGCCACAGCTCCGGGCATGTTTGCGACGCAATAATGGATGACCCCTTCCTCAATGAACACCGGGTCTGAGTGCGTTGTTGCGTGGCTCGTTTCAAAGCACCCTCCCTGATCGATGGCAATATCGACAAGCACCGAGCCGCGCTTCATGGTTTTGAGCATCTCTCGCGTGACAAGCTTGGGCGCGGCGGCGCCGGGTACGAGCACCGCACCAATGACAAGATGGGCGTTGGCCACTGCGGCGGCGATTGCGGCTTTTGAGGCATATTGCGTCTTGATCGAATTCCCAAAATGGGTGTCGAGTTCGGCCAATCGATCATTGTTGATGTCGTAAATCGTCACGTCGGCGCGTTGGCCAACGGCCATTTGTGCCGCGTTCAGACCTGCAACGCCGCCACCTAATATCGCCACGCGGGCAGGCGCAACGCCGGGCACACCGCCTAAGAGAACGCCGCGTCCGCCTTGTTCCTTTTCAAGATAATGCGCGCCAACTTGGATCGACATGCGGCCCGCCACCTCAGACATGGGTTTTAAGAGCGGCAGCGAGCGATTTGGCGAAGTGACCGTTTCATACGCAATGCACGTCGCGCCTGATCGCATAAGCCCTTCGGCTTGCGGCTTGTCTGCAGCGAGGTGGAGATATGTGAAAAGCGTATGGCGCGCTTCGAGCATCGCAATTTCCTGCGGTTGCGGCTCCTTCACTTTCACGATCAGATCAGACGCTGCAAAAACCTCGGCGGCGGTTTTGAGGATGGTTGCGCCGACGTCTCGGTAATCCTTGTCATCAAAGTCTATGCCGTTACCGGCTTTGGTTTCAACAAAGACCGCATGGCCCGCTTGCACCAGCTCAGCGACAGAGGATGGCGTTAGGCCAACGCGGTATTCGTGATTTTTGATTTCCCTTGGAACACCGATCTGCATGCCACACTCCTCGAAAGACGCTAGCAGTGAGCTTAGGCTCAGGCGACCTCCACCGCAATCGCTGTGCCTTCTCCGCCGCCGATACACAGCGAGGCAATGCCGCGCTTGAGGCCACGGTTCTGGAGTGCCGCAATCAGTGTCGCCATCACACGTGCGCCCGACGCGCCAATGGGATGACCCAGAGCGGTTGCACCGCCATTAACGTTGAGCTTCTCAATCGGAATGCCAAGCTCGCGCATCGCAATCATGGGTACAACTGCAAAGGCTTCATTGATTTCAAAAAGATCCACGTCATCAATCGTCCAACCTGCCTTTTCAAGGACTTTGCGGATCGCGGGCACTGGCGCGGATGTGAAACGCGCGGGGGCCTGACTGTGCGTTGCAAAGGAGACAATTTTGGCTTCAACAGTCAGTCCTTTGGCCTTGGCAATGCTTTCGCGCGTCAGCACGATAGCGGCCGCCCCATCTGAAATCGAAGAAGCGTTGGCCGCTGTCACCGTGCCATCTTTGACAAACGCCGGTTTGAGCGTCGGAATTTTCTCGGGCTTGGCGTTGCCGGGCTGCTCATCAATCGACACGGTGATTGTGCCGCCACGGCCCGCCACTTCAACCGGCGCAATTTCGCGAACAAACGCGCCACTCGCGATAGCCGCCTTGGCCCGCGAGAGCGATTGCAAGGCATAGTCATCCTGCGCGGCGCGCGTAAGCTGATATTCGGTCGCTGCTTCTTCGGCAAAACTGCCCATGGCGCGACCCGGCTCATAGGCGTCCTCAAGCCCGTCCAAGAACATCGAATCCTTAATCACGTCATGGCCAAGGCGCGCACCAGAACGATGCTTTGCAAGGAGATAGGGCGCGTTGGTCATGCTTTCCATCCCTCCCGCGACAACAATATCATTGGTCCCTGCTAGGATCGATTCAGCCGCCATCATCGCTGCCTTCATGCCCGATCCGCACATCTTATTGATGGTGACGGCACCAGCGGCGTCAGGAATTCCCGCCCCTTTTCCGGCCTGCCGCGCCGGGGCTTGCCCTTGGCCCGCAGCAAGCACGCACCCCATAATCACTTCGTCAATGTCGTTGACAGCAACACCCGAACGCTCGATCGCTGCTTTGATGGCGATGGACCCGAGCTGGTGGCCGGACACTGATGCGAGCGCGCCCTGCATGCCGCCCATCGGGGTCCGAGCGTAAGACAGGATGACAATGGGGTCGACGGTCATAATTTTTCCTTTTTGATGCTTCGATGGCACTTGGACTAGAGTGGGACTTCTTCGCTGCCACCATCAATTTCGATTGTGTCGCTTCCGTCGGGATTTGCGACAGGGGCAGGGGCAATCGGCATTTTTCCGCCACTACAGGCAAAAGCCATTGCTGTTTCAGCCATCGTTCCCGGTTTTGGCGCTTCATATTTTTGCGCTAGGTCCGCAGCCCGCCAATCTTGCAATTTTGTTCCGCTACGGTTGTTTTGGTACGAAAGGATATTGACGGTGTGTGCCGCACAATTGAAGCTGAAGAGATAGCGTTCGGTCCGCCCTGGTGTTCGGCGACCGCCTTTCACTTCATTGACAGCCCAAAGTCTGACGGCCGGAAAATTGCGGTAAGCATCGGGGGGGATGGTTTTTAGGCTGGTTCGGTCAACGTAAAGATCTTCCCCGGCCTCGCTGCTAGTAAGATAAACGAGCGGCTGTGTTTGCGGGATGGTTTGGACAATGGCGGGCGTCTGCGCGCGGGCGCTCGACGTGAATACAAATGTACCGATTACGGTCATCAATCCAAATATAAAGGCTTTAAGCTCACGCATAATGTGGGCGCCATACTCCGGCTTTGTGCAGAGGCCAAGCCTTTACGCGGCGGCGGCTCGTCGCGCGCCACGCTTCAGCTCCTTTTTCATCGCGGCAACATAATGGTCGAAATCAAGCTGGATTGTGTGTCTTCGCGCCGCATAATAATGGCCCGTATAATAAGCTTCATCATTCGCAATCGTCCGGCGCATTTCGTCTTCCCCAGGAGGGAGATATTGACCTGCCAAAAGTGCGCCAACCAGCTTGGACTGTTGCTCCGCAAAATTAACGAGTGTCGGCAGGGGTTGGGCAAGCCCCATGTAGAAGAGGTCTGGCACGCCGGGCTTGAGAATGCGCTTGAAGAGTGCTGGAGGTTTGTTTTCAGAGTCGGGCTGAAGCGCGGGATCATCAAAGAACGGGAATTTGATGTCATAACCCGTTGCCCATATAATCACGTCAATCTGTTCGCGGCTTCCGTCCGTAAAGACGACGCTATCACCATCGAGCCGCTCTATCCCCGGGCGCATCGTGATGTCTCCCGAGCCCGCGCGGAGAAGGAATTCGCCAGACACTGTGCCGTGCGATTCAAAGGGGCCAATGGTGGGTTCGGGCAGGCCGTAGTCGCTCATCTTGCCGACGAGACCTTTGACAATCCGCCCGCCGAGCCATTGCCGCACGCGCTTCGGTAGCCATAAGGGAGCAGGGTTTTTGTCGATCGGTTGACCTTTATAGTATTTAGGGAAAATCCAGACACCGTGGCGTGCCGAGACAAAAAGCTTTTCGGCAATCGGCCGTTGAGACAGTTCAGAAGCAACGTCCATTGACGAGTTGCCAAGCCCAACCACGAGGACGCGTTTGCCGATGCAGTTGATTGGCTCAAACGGGCTG
>JBEGTP010000222.1:0-3531 GCA_041179365.1 Pseudomonadota bacterium | reverse complement strand
AAAAATAGTAGAGGTTATGGAGGTGCGCGGTATCATAACATTCAAACTCATAGCGCGTGCCGGTTTTGTTGAGCGTATCGAGCGCATAGCGAATGTCTTTGAAGCTGTTACGGAAAACAAGATCATGAGACGCTTCGAGCATCTCCGATTCCCAAGGATATTTGAATTCCTTGAAGCGCTTAAGCATCGGAAACAGGCCGAAATTCATCGATCCCATGTTTAGGCTTGCGACTTCGGGTTGAAGCATTTCTGCCGGTTTTACCCGGTATTCCACCGGCATATAGGGCGATGCCCCAGTCGTGATGTTGACCACTACATCTGACCGCTGCTTAATCACCTGAAGAAACGGCGTGAAATCCTCAGGCGCATGGACCGGGTGGCCGTCCAATGGATCGCGGGCATGTAGATGGACAATCGCTGCCCCCGCTTCCGCCGCGCCCAAGGCGGACTCGGCGATTTCCGCCGCGGTCACGGGCAGATAGGGCGACATCGACGGGGTATGAATGGACCCTGTTACGGCACAACTGATGATAACCTTGTTCGATGCCATCATGCGATCCTATTTCACATATTTGTGGAAATCGGGCTTCCGCTTCTCAGTGAAGGCACGGACGCCTTCCTTGGATTCCTCGGTGTCGTAGAACAGTTTTACTGCGTTTAGGGCCATCTGGCTGATCCCGCGAATATTTTCGCTATCCGCGTTAAACGACCGCTTGGCGAGCGCCAGTGCAGTGGGGGATCGTTCGGCGAGGATGTCCGTCCAGGCGTTGACGGCGGCGTCCAGTTCGCCAGCGGGCACAACCTTGTTGACCAGCCCCATATCGGCGGCCTGCTGTGCCGTGTACATGTCGTTGAGGAACCACATCTCGCGGGCTTTCTTGTCGCCGATATGGCGGGCGAGTAAAGCTGTGCCCCAACCGCCATCGACCGAGCCGACCTTAGGGCCGACCTGCCCGAATTTGGCCGTGTCTGACGCGATGGTGAGATCGCACAAAGTGGCGAACACATTGCCGCCACCAATTGCGAAGCCGTTGACGCGCGCGATGACAGGCTTGCCAATGTCGCGGATGATCGACTGAAGTTCGTCGATGGGCAAACCGACGATGCCGCGCCCGTCATATTGGCCTTCATGCGCCGATTGATCGCCACCTGTACAGAATGCCTTATCTCCCGCGCCGGTGAGGACGACGCACGACACGCCCTTATCATCGGCGGCGAGTTTGAAGGACGCGATCAGTTCCTCAATCGTCTGCGCGCGAAAGGCATTGTAGAGCTTGGGGCGGTTGATGATGATCCACGCCGCGCGTCCGCGCACCTCGTAGAGGACGTCTTCAAAACTGCTGGGGTCGATCATTGTTGTTTCTCCAATAATCGTCATTGCGAGCCAAGCGCGGCAATCCAGAGGCAAGCGACAAGTTGTCTGGATTACTTCGCTATTTTCGCAAGGACGTTTTCATCAAATCATGTTCATTCCGCCAGCGAT
Organism: Pseudomonadota bacterium; assembly: GCA_041179365.1. Taxonomy (GTDB): domain Bacteria; phylum Pseudomonadota; class Alphaproteobacteria; order Sphingomonadales; family Sphingomonadaceae; genus Aquisediminimonas. Next base: position 2,048 of record JBEGTP010000222.1, on the reverse strand, counting down.
CGAGATCGTCTGGCCGGTCATAAAGCTGGCATCATCCGACGCGAGAAAGGCGACCATGCCCCCATAGTCTTCGGGCTCACCCATCCGGCGCAACGGTATGCCGCGCACCATGGCGTCTTTCCATTTGATCGCGGCTTCGCCTTCGCCGAGCACACCCGCCATCATTGGCGTGTTGGTTGGGCCGGGGCAGACGACGTTCAAAAGCACATTGTTACGCGCCAGTTCGCGCGCGACCGATTTGGTGAAGCTAATGATACCGCCCTTGCACGCTGAATAAACCGCTTCCGAACTCGTGCCGACGCGCGCAGCATCTGATGCGATGTTGATGATCCGCCCGCCACCGCGCGCGACCATCAATGGCGCAACGACATGATGGGTGTTCAAGGGGCCATAGAGGTTGATCGCAATGATCTTGTCCCAAAGCGGCTTGTCGGTCTGCAGGAAGTTTTTGGGCAAATCCCAGCCAGCATTGTTCACCAGCGCCCAGACCGGGCCGAGGTCTGCCTCGACCGCATCGACTGCGGCCTTGATGCCGTCATAATCGGTTACGTCTACCTTATAGGTTTTTACGGTGGCCGCACCAGCAAGCGCCTCAGTTTCAGCGCCTGCCTCTGGGTTCATGTCAAAGAGCGCAACCTTGCAGCCTTCTTCAGCTAGGCGGAGCGCAATTCCGCGACCAATCCCTTGACCGCCACCAGTGACGATCGCCACCTTATCCTTCAATCCGCGCACCTTATTTGTCTCCCAATGCCATAATATTTACGTCCGCCCGATCATCATCGGCGTCATCGGCGTCGACCATTTCGAGCAAGGTTGCTTTGAGCGCGACCAATGTTTCAGCCGCATGATCGAGATCGGCTTCGGGTATCTTGGCTAAAATCCCGACCTCGACGGCCTCCACATTTTCGCGAATGGTGACGACCAGCTTTTTGCCAGCCTCTTTCAAATAGACCCGCCGTGCGCGGCCATCGCTGGGATCCGCGCGGCGTTCGACATAACCAGCTGCTTCCATCCGATCAAGTAAGCCACCAATCGCGACCTTAGTCAGATCAAGGTCATTCGCCAGCGACGTTTGAGTCATGCCGTCATGCCGCGACAAAAAGGCGAGCACCCACCACTGCGAGCGCGTAATGCGCAAGGGCTTGAGCGCACGGTCTACGACAATACGCCGTAGACGCGAAACGTCGTGGATGAGAAATCCGAAGCGCAGTCCGGAATTGAGTGTTTTTTCCATCACGCGGCCTTACGCGATTGCAATCGACCTTTAAACATTTCGCGCGAGATAATCATCTTCATGACTTCGATCGAGCCGCCTGCGATTTTCACAACGCGCGCATCCGCATAAGCGCGGCAGATGGGATAATCCCAGATATATCCCCAGCCGCCAAACAGTTGCAGACATTTGTCGACCGCTTCGCAATGAAGCTCAGAGGTCGTCATTTTGAGCATCGCGGCTGTCACGGCATCGAGTTTTCCGGCCATAAAAAGCTCTATGCATTTGTCGGTAAAGACCCGCGCCATGACCGCGCGCGCCTGAAGGTCGGCGAGCACGAACTGTGTGTTCTGGAAATCAGCGATGCTCTGCCCAAAGGCCTTCCGCTCGGCGGTGTAATCGACGGTCCACTGGATGACGGTTTCGGTGACGGTTGCTGAGCGGACTGCCTGAGCAAGGCGCTCCTGCGGAAGCTTGCCCATCATCACGCCAAACCCGCCACCTTCGGTGCCGAGCATGTTAGATGCTGGAATGCGGACATCCTCAAAGAATAGCTCCGAAGTGTCCTGTCCCTTCATGCCTAATTTTTCGAGGTTGCGTCCGCGTTTGAAGCCGGGGCGGTCGCCCTCGACGATAAAGAGCGTTACGCCTTTCGCGCCCGCTGCACTATCGGTCTTCGTAGCGAGCACCAAAATGTCGCAGCTTTGTCCATTGGAGATGAAAACCTTTTGCCCATTGATGACATAATCGTCACCGTCTCTGACCGCCTTGGTGCGGATGGCTTTGAGATCAGATCCAGCATGAGGCTCCGTCATGCCGAGCGAGCCGATGGCCT
>JBEGTP010000221.1:0-7040 GCA_041179365.1 Pseudomonadota bacterium | reverse complement strand
TGCGACCAAATTTCGCTCGCTCGATGATGCAGGAATTGCGCTGCTGACATCTTTAAAACGCGGCAAAACACTCGTAACACTTGCGCCTGAATTGGCACCTCCAGGCGCGATCCGTCATCTTGTCGCGCGCGGGGTCATTGTCGCGGCGGGGCACACCCGGGCTGATTATGAGACGATGCAGCGTGCCATTGAGGAAGGGTTGAGTGGCGTCACCCATCTCTTTAATGCGATGACTCAGCTGGATAGCCGCGCGCCAGGCGTCGTTGGGGCGGCGATGGAGGGCGTTCTCTTCGCTGGGATTATTGCGGATGGTCACCATGTTCATCCAGCGGCGCTGCGGGCGGCGTTTAGGTCTTGCGGGCCCGAACGGTTGATGCTTGTAACCGATGCGATGCCGAGCGTCGGGGCGCAGACCAAAGGGTTCATGGTTGGCGCGCAGGAAATCACCGAAAAGGACGGTTCTCTGCGTTCAGCCGATGGAACCTTGGCAGGGTCCGCTCTCGATATGGCAAGTGCGCTCCGCAATGCAGCGGCGATGATGCGGGTCAGCCTTGAAACCGCCAGTCAGATGGCGAGCCAGACACCGGCTGCGTTTCTGGGCTTATCTGAGCGCTACGGTCGTTTATGCCCCGGCGCGCGGGCCGACATGGTTCATGTGGACGACGCGCTCGCGGTTCAGGGAGTCTGGATCGCGGGACGGCGGATTGAGATTAATGCACGGAAAGCGGCCTTCCCGCCAGAATGAGCGCACCGTCGAGCGCGTCGCCAAGCGGCTCATCAAGAAGAGCTACGACGCGGACCCGGAGCCAAGGCTTCATCCGTTCGGCAAGACCTCCCATCAACACACACCGCTCTGCCCCGCGCGCATTGATCGTTTCAATGAAGCGCTCAACATGGAGAGCTGCATCACGCACAATGGAAAGCGCTATTTCATCACCGCTTTCTGCATAATCGAGAATGACCGGCGCAAAGCGCGCATAGTCGCCAGGCGTTGCCTCATCCATCCAAGCGATGATGCGCGGTATGGCATGTTCGAACTGCTTGGTAATCGCTTGGCTGAGCGGCGTCGGGCGGGTCCGGCCATCAAGGGCACGGAGCGCATGGCGCATCGCACTCAGGCCAAGCGCCGCACCGCTTCCTTCGTCGGAAATTGGAAAGCCGTATCCGCCAATGCTGAAGCTGTCTTCGCCGCGTTTGACGAGACCCACGCTGCCCGTGCCGAGTATGAGAATGGCACCGTCTCCGCCAAGGTGCGCGCCGAGATTGGCGATCATGGCGTCACTTGTGAACTGGACCGTGGCGAAGGGAAAAGTGAGCGCCTGTATCTTGGGCTTCATGCCCATGCGATTGATGCCAGCGATGCCCATGCCGCATCGCATGTCTTTTACCGCCATTTCGTCAAGACCAGCAGCCGTCACTGCCTGCATTGTGACATCGATGAGTGTCTCGTGCAGCGCGTCGAGCCCAATCCGCGTGTTGGCCGGGCCCGCGAGCCCTGTGCCCAAGACTTTGCCCTTTTCATCGGTAAGGCGCGCCTTGCTACTTGTCCCGCCCGCGTCGACGCCGAGGTAAAAGGTCATATACTTAGCCTCCTGTCTTGTCTTGCTCCCGATTTCGCCCTTTTTGCGCGCGTGGCAAGTGAAATTGCGGCGCGGACGCACCGTATTTGGTTGGGTGTGATGGCCGTCACATCATCGCGCTGCGAATCAGGCCTATAGAAAAAGGGCGACCCAGGAGGCGTGCTCATCATACGAGTAAATCTCCCTACTCAGCAGCTCGGTCCCCGTGACCGGGCTGCTCTTTTTTTGACCCTGAAAAGCGGATCAGCGCGCGATCAATTCGCCACAGACCAAAGGCGTTTCTCGGTGCGCAAAGGCTTCAAAAGCCAGGCGGACAAAGGCGGGGATAGCCATCGGCTTGTGTGCGGCAAGGTCAACATGCACCATGACTTCTCGAATGATCGCGCGCACATCATCATCGGCCTCTGTCCCTGTTATGTGGATTATGGCCGTCATCGATGAGGTGCCAATGCGCTCGGTGCGGACCCATGCTGCGATGAGCTCATCGGGCTTGATCGGTGCTTTGAAAGTGACATCGGCCTGCGCGACGTGAAACTCCATCGGCATGCCACCCGCAAGCGCGCGAAAATTGACGGCACGCCAATATTCGGTGATCGCGAGATCGGCATAGTCAAGGTAACGCGCGTTAAAGACAACGCCTTGCGCATCCGTTTCAGACCAGCGTACGCGAAACCGATAGCAAAATTTGAAGTCTTCGAACACCATAGTTAAGGCCTAACCTGCCTTCGATGTGCCTGTATTGACGCCCATCGATTGGAGGTACTTCTTTATGTTGCGCGCGGCCTGGCGCAGCCGTTGCTCATTTTCTACCATCGCTATACGCACAAAGCCTTCACCATCTTCGCCGTATCCAACGCCCGGAGCGACAGCGACGCCGGCGTGCGTGATGAGTTGCTTGGCGAACTCCATCGATCCCAGATGCGCGATGGCGGGCGGAAGCGGTGCCCAAGCAAACATACTGGCGCGCGGGGCGGGTATTTCCCAACCAGCGCGGCCAAAGCTTTCGACCAGTACGTCACGACGCTTGTGATACAGCTGTCGGTTGGCCTCAACAATATCTTGTGGACCATTGAGCGCGGCACAGGCCGCCGCTTGAATCGGCGTAAAGGCACCGTAATCAAGATAGGATTTGACGCGCGTCATTGCTGCGATCAGTTTTTTATTGCCTACGGCAAAACCAATCCGCCAGCCCGCCATCGAATAAGTCTTGCTGAGCGAGGTGAACTCTACAGCGACATCCTTCGCTCCCTTGACTTGGAGGATCGAGGCCGTCGGTTTGCCGTCGTAATAGAGCTCGGAATACGCGAGGTCGCTGATAACCCAGACCTTGTTTTCGCGCGCCCAAGCGACCAGTCGTTCGTAAAAGCTGATGTCGACTGTTTCGGCCGTCGGGTTTGATGGATAATTGACCACCAACACACTTGGCCGCGGCACCGTAAACTTCATCGCGCGTTCGAGGGCTTCAAAATAATGCTCATCTGGCGTCGTTGGAACGCTGCGGATGGTCGCGCCTGCAATGATGAACCCAAACGTATGGATCGGGTAGCTGGGGTTTGGCGCGAGCACAACATCGCCGGGTGCGGTAATCGCGGTGGCAAGGCTCGAAAGCCCTTCTTTCGATCCCATCGTCACGACAACTTCGCTATCGGCGTCTAGCTCAACCCCAAAACGCCGGGCGTAATAGCCCGCTTGCGCCTTCCGTAAGCCTGGAATGCCCTTTGATGCTGAATAGCCATGTGCATCAGGATTGCGCGCAACTTCGATAAGTTTTTCAATAACATGTTGCGGCGGCGGAAGATCAGGATTGCCCATGCCAAGATCGATAATATCTTCCCCACTCGCGCGCGCGGCCGCTCGCATATCATTGACTTCGGCAATGATATAAGGCGGCAGGCGTTTAATGCGGTAGAAATCGTCGGTCATAGCTCCCGTTTCCGGCTAATGGATAAGAAGCCCTCCATGCGCGAAATCACCGGGCGTTTCCATCAAAATTTGGGAAAAATGGCAAGGTAGCATCACCCGCAATTAATCGTTGCGTCTAACCAAGACCTGTGATGATATTGCGATGCGGTCAGTACACGGCGCGTGCTTGTGAAACTAAAGGGTAGAAATGCGGATAAAAGCGAAATCCAAACTGGCTTCTATTGTTGTTCATAGCCTAGCTTTGTCGGCGCTTTCCCTGATGGCAACGCCCGCATTGGCGAAGGCTTGGGCTGCTAAAAAGCCGACTGTCGCGGCCAAAGTTGCAACCGCAAAAGCCAACAAAGCGGCGCCCGTCGCAACACCAGTAGTCGCGGAGCGGGACTGCGCCTATAACGTCCTTTCGCCCCAGGCTCGTGCAGGCGTTGCCTCGAATTTCTTAGCGCAACTCGACAAAAAGGGTGCCGATCCGGCTTTTGAAAATGCGGATGCCGATGCTGTCTCTTCATGCGCTAAGCGCTTTGGGTGGAATGAAGCGCGCACAGTGCTCGTATCTGATTATACGCGCGGCCGTATTTTTCGCGATGATTTCATTCCGAAATTGACCAAGGTTGGTATCGACACTGCGACCGTTGACCAAGTTATGAATTTCGGCCCTGGAAAAACCAGTATTATTTCGAATGTGCCCCATGATCAGCAATGGCCGAAAATTGAATCGGCTCTCAAATCCGCAGGCCTCAACCTCGATAGTTTTGCTGAGGCCGACGCTCTTCTCTTGATTACCTATGTGTTTGTTTCGTGGAAATATTGGGACGCTCTGGCCGCGCTGAGTTGAGCGCGGTGCGGCGCATTTTATTGAGTGGGGCCGGGGCCGCGTTGATTGGTCTTGCGGCCACAGCCTATGGCCAAACGGCACCCGCAGCACCGGACACACCGGCAGTAACGCTCACAACAATTCCAATCCGATCAGAGCCGCCGGCGCCTCCACCACCAGCACAATCAGCAAAAACGCTGCGCCGCTACATCAATTTTGATCCACCAATACCAAAGCAAACCGCCCCGCCTGCTGTGCCGCTTGCCGCACTGACCAAGCCAGTAAAGCCATCTACGCTCAGCCCCGGGTCGCTCGATTGTGCGTCAAAGCGTATTACGCCGCAGCTTGAAACTGCGCTGCGAACGTCGTTTGATGATCTCGAAAATGCTCCGCTCCGGGCCAATGCCTTTGAGCAGCTTTATCTTGTCGTCGATAGCTGCGTCGTTGATAATGGCTGGGGCATCGAAAAATTTGAGCCCTATTTCGATTATAGCCTGACCCGCATGACCCGCATGTGGTTGATCCCAGACTTGCAAAAGGCTGGCATGAACATTGCCAAAATTGATGATGCGTTCAATTTTGGCCCCGGGCGGATCTCGATCCTCGAAGCCACGAAGGGAAAAAGCGACAAACAGGTCGATTTGATCATCGACACGCTTCAGACAATGAAGATTGATGTGAACACCCTGTCTGAAAAGCGGGTCGAATCGTTGCTCCTCTATATCCTCGCGACGTGGCAATATTGGGATGCGGTTGAGGTGATGGGGTAGCGCGGTGCCGGAGGAGGGCCTGACTAAGCGGTCGGTTCAAAATGTCTCTAACGCCCGAACACTTACGATCGTCGCATGGGCGAAAAGCAGTGCAGCTATTGCCCGGTAAAGACCGCCTGGCGCTTCTCAATAAAGGCTGTAATCGCCTCGTCATGATCGGCGGTGGTATGCGCTACGGCTTGCATCGCTGCTGACATTTCAAGGATATTGGCAAGCGTTGCGGTTTGGGCGGCGCGGAGGAGGCGCTTGGTCATCCGGGTCGCATGCGGCGGGTTCGCGGCGATTTTGCCCGCGATGGCGCGCGCCTTTTCCATCAGATCATTGTCGGGCACCACATGCGAAACGAGGCCGTATTCGAGCGCTTGCGCGGCGTCTATCATTTCGCCCGTGAGCGCCATTTCGGTCGCGCGCGAAAACCCGATGATGCGGGGCAAAAGCCAAGCGCCGCCATCCCCCGGGATGATCCCCATCTTCACAAAGCTTTCGGCAAATCGGGCACTCTGGGCCGCAATGCGCACATCGCACATACACGCAAGGTCACAGCCAGCGCCGATTGCCGGGCCGTTGATCGCCGCAACAACCGGAACTTCGATTGCTTGAAACAGCAAAGGCAAGCGTTGGATGCCGAACTTATAATTGCGCCGCGTATTGGCAGGCTGCGTATCACGCGTACCCCCACCATCCATCCGCATTTTTTTAACATCGCCGCCTGACGAAAAGGCTGTGCCCGCGCCGGTCAAAATAACGGCGCGCACGTTCATGTCAGCGTCAGCGGCACTGACCGCGTCACACAGGGCATCGACCATGTCGAGGTCAGAGATCGGGTTGCGGCGCTCAGGCTGGTTAAGCGTGATAATCGAGATCGGCCCTTCTTGGGTGATCAAAAGCGGATGGGTCATGCTGGTCTCCTCCCCCAATCCTTTACCCATACCAATGCCTTTGTTCGACCCCTTTTTTGCGACACGGCGAATCCCTTGACCGCTCATGCTGTCGCGGACGCATCGACGAGTCGAGCCGCACTGTCGACGACTCGAATTCCCTGCCTCAACTCACCCCGAGTCCCTGTCTGATCGCCGAACTTCGCTTGGAGCGTCCAACTCTCTCCTTCATCGGAGGTTCACCTACTGCGCATCGACAAGAGTCGGGCGCATTTCAAAAGGGGTCGCACACTGATGAAAAACCGAGCCACGCTTTCGCGCGCACTCCTCCTTGCGCTGTGCCTCTTGGCTCCGTCTCCCGTTTTTGCAAAGAGCCGTTTTCTGCAATGCGTTCCGTTCGCGCGAGAAATTTCAGGCATTGAAATTCATGGCAATGCCAAAACCTGGTGGCACCAAGCCGAAGGTAAATATCAGCGCGGGCAAACGCCGCAAGTTGGCGCTGTCATGGCGCTACCGGGGATCCGCTCGATGCCACTCGGCCATGTTGCAACCGTTTCAAAGATCATCAGCGATCGCGAAATTCTTTTGACGCATGCCAATTGGTCGCGCCGGGGCGGGATTGAACGCAATGTCCGCGCGCTTGATGTTTCCGCAAATGGCGATTGGAGCCGCGTGCGAATTTGGTTTGCCGGCAATGGCGATTTGGGCATGACGACCTACCCGGTCTCGGGCTTTATTTATCCTGTTCGTGTGAACGGCGCGCCGATCAACGCGGGAGTGCAATGGGCCGCTACGGCACCCCTAGCCGCGCCGCTAGCTGCGCCCAAGGCGCCGAAGACCCTGCGTGGGCCTCTCCTCGGCGTTGATGTGTTCGTTCTCGCCGAAAACGAGCGCCGCCCCAATCTGTTGCTTGCCGTCCGCTAGGAAGACACAACGCTTGAATGCAAGCGATGGTGGGCACGGTGAGTGACTGCGCCGCGCGCCTTGATGGCGGCCCCTTTCGTGGCCCCCGCTGAAGTCCACGCCGATCATGCAAACGCCTTGACCGACGCGAAAAACCCCACCTTTCGCTACCGCG
>JBEGTP010000220.1:0-5741 GCA_041179365.1 Pseudomonadota bacterium | reverse complement strand
ATATGGTTTGCCGCAGCGAGCGCGACGGCCCCGCCTGACCCGCCTTCGCCAACGATTGCAGCGACAATTGGCACGCCAAGCGCAAGACAGGCTTCGGTTGAGCGAGCAATCGCTTCGGCCTGGCCACGTTCTTCTGCCTCAACGCCTGGAAAAGCGCCCGACGTATCGACAATAGTGACGACGGGCACGCGGAATCGATCCGCCAGCTCCATCAAGCGAATGGCTTTGCGGTAACCCTCAGGCTTTCCCATCCCAAAATTGTGGCGCAGTCGCGTCGCTGTATCATCACCTTTTTCATGGCCGATGACCATGACCCGTTGACCTTTAAGCCGGCCAAATCCGCCTAGAATTGCTTGATCATCGCCAAATGCCCGATCCCCGGCCAGCGGCACAAAATCGTCAATGAGCGCTGTAACATAATCTTTAAAATGCGGTCGCTGGGGATGTCGCGCAACTTGAGTCTTCTGCCATGGTGTAAGGCGCGAATATGTGTCTTTTAAGAGCTTATCCGCCTTGGCTTCGAGCTTGTCGACTTCAGCACTTAGGTCTGTATCCCCAGCATCCGACGTTTCCCGTAAATCTGCAATCCGATCATGCAGATCAGAAATAGGCTTTTCAAAATCTAGATATTGAAACATGTTTTTGAATTAGGGCCGCTTTGCTGCAAGGTCAACGAGCGGATGGCGGGAATTCACCAGCTCGACCAAACGCGTTGCGTCAACATGTGTGTAAATCTCAGTTGTGGCGATATCTGCGTGGCCAAGCATTGTTTGCAGCGCCCGCAAATCGGCCCCTCCCGCAAGCAAGTGCGTGGCAAAAGCGTGACGGAGAACGTGCGGGCTCACCTTATCGGGATCAAGCCCAGACGCAGCGGCGAGCGCTTTGAGCATTTGAAAGAGCCTGACCCGCGTCAAATGCGCCTTCCCAGAAGGAAATAACCACTCTGATCCCGTTTTCCGCACTGTCATCCAGCGCCCAACAGCAGCGCGCGCCCGATCTGAGACCGGCACGAGGCGCTCTTTGCCGCCCTTGCCGCGTAAGATAGCAAAGGGTCGATCCGGAGAGAGTGCACGCACGCTAAGCGATACAGCTTCGGTCGCGCGGAGCCCCGAACCATAAAGGAGCTCTACAAGGGCGCGGAGGCGGATGTCAGAAACTTTTGGCGCTGCGACGTCACAGCGCTGATCGAGCGTCGAAAAAAGGCCTTGGACTTCCGCCTCACTCAGAATCTTTGGCAATTTCCTTGCCTTCCCGGGGCGCGGTAGCGCGTGAGACGGGTCGTCAGACCTCAGGCGCTCGTCGCAAAGAAACCCGAAGAAGCGACGAAGCGTTGCCGCCTTGCGCGCTACGCTACTTTGCGCGAGTTCGCTCCAGCTTTCCGCGAGGCGCTGAATTGCCAAAGTGTCTGCTTCACCGAGATTGCCACTCAGAAAGTGTGAAGCAGCACCCAAATCAGACCGATAAGCCAGTTGGCTATTATGCGCGGCACCCACTTCGGAGGCCATCATTTCTATAAATCGCTCGATTAGACCGTGATCATCTTCGGCCGACATGGCGCCTTAGGTCCGCATCAGCGCTTCGGCTGCGACCATGCGCGCTTCTGCTTCATAGCCCACGGCGCGCATCGCGCGAACGATGTGGAATAAATGAGCCGCAGGGATTTTCGACCAATCGGTAGCTTGCAGGCCAACGGCGGCGAGAACAGCGACGGAAGCCGGTGAGCGGGCTTCGGCTGCAAGGCCCAATGCCTTATTCCACTTGGTTTGTCGACCAATTGGCACCTCAAAATGCTTTGCCATTTCTTCCATATCGGCTTCGCTGATCCGGCCAAGGGCCGCCAGTCCGGCAAAGAGAAATTGCGCGCGCATCTTGCTGTTTGTCTCACTCGTGCCGCCAAAATCGTCGATCATGCCCGAGGATATGTTAGCCATTGGTTGGGGACTGCCGACGGCAAGGAGCCCCCAAGCGCCATTCCCTGGCTCGCCTCCTATTACCGAAGTCCATTTAGCGGCGGTACGATCAAGCCCTGCCGTCAGCATCGCCGCGACTAGGTTTGGCGCATCAGCGGCATAGCTGTTGCTGACCGGTATCGTCGCCGCAGCGCGCGCTGTGACGATAAGACCAGCAAAACGATTAGCACCACCAACCGTCCCTTTCCAAAGCGCCTTCATCGCGGCGATCCGCGTTTCAGGCGTTGCTCCAGCATAGGCTTCGCGCAGCAGCTGTGGCGGCTTTCCGGCGCGCTCAGCTGGGTCAGTCGCATCATAGCGGGATGCATAGACATTCACGAGCGCTTGGCTTGAGAGAACGCCAAATTCAGCGGCAGTGTCTGCAGCGGCCATGCGTTCACCGGGCGGCAAAAGCGGGGCAAGCGCTTGCCACGCTCTCACTTGTGGGCCCATGGTCTTATAGAGGCGCTCAGGCACTGAAAGGCCTGTCGCTGTGGCCAGCCCAAAGCGCCAGCTCGTGAGGTCCTTAACATCCTCCCATTCAATTTTAACCGACCGCCGCGTATTTGCCCCCGCTCCCACAACCTTTTCCGGAAGGAGCGCATCGATGTTGGTTTCACCAAGCTTGTTGCGCGCGCGTTCCAAATTCGCGTTCGCCACCGAAGATTCGCCAGAGAGCCCCGAACACATTGCCTTCGCAAGACGCCACCGCATGACGCGCATCTCGTCGGCAGCCAAATCCTTGTCAGTCGTCTTTACGTAATCAACGACCCCGCATAGTGCAGCGGGGTCAGCGCTGGCCAACGCAGCTTCCATGGCAACTTCGCCAAGAAACGGCGTATATTGGTCAACGTCCACGGCCTGAACAAGACTGCGAGATGCATTTGATTCGCCCATACGAACGAGCAAAGAGGCGCGGCTCGCGGCCCAATCTGCACCCTGAATATCGGCAGGTGTTTGCGACCGGGTCAAAAGCGCACGACGAAGAAAAATGGATGACCATCGCGACGCGATTGGCGCCTTGATTTGGTTCATGATGCTCGAAAGATAAACGCCGTTGAAATTTTGAAAAGCGAAGAGGCCCATATCGCCATCGCCAAGCACATTGAGCGTGCCGATGACGGCGGTTGAACGACGGGACTGCGCAGGAATGTCTACAATGATTGGCAAGGGTGCGTCGGGATCAAGCTCTTCAGCATCCGCAGCCTTAGCGTCTTTTGCGGCCACAAGGTCACTGGCTCCCGAGCCCGATTTGGCCGCCGCACTGTGTGCTTTGCGAGGTGCAGTCGAAGGGCTAGGGTTTGGTGCCGAATCGGTTCCCGGAGATGATGGCTGATCGCCCTTAGGCTCACTTGGCGGCGCAGGTTTTGGTTTCGCTGGCTCAGGATCGTTAAATCCAGTCGGCAGGATGGATTCGGGCCGGTCCTGACCAAGCACCGGGATTGAAAATCCGACCGCCGCGGACGAAAGCAAAGCGAGAACGATCCAGTTTGATTTAGTGCGCATGGGTTTCAATCGGCTCTTCTATCCACATTAGGGGTCGCTCGCTATCAACTGTGCTGAAAAGCACAAGCGCGATCATAAGCAATACGGCAACGATCAGCAGCTTCAATATCATTCTCAAAAGACTGCTACCTGCACAAAATACAATTTGAAACTGCCTTTTGCCCGATTGAGCCCCCCTGTGTATAGCCCCCCGTAAGATGATAGTTTCAGGCAAAACTCGAGCAACGCCAATCGCCCGCAATATTGCGTTGGTCGGCATGATGGGCGTTGGCAAGACGTCGATCGGCAAGAGACTCTCGCAACGGTTGAACCTTCCGTTTGCTGATGCTGATCATGAAATCGTTGCCGCCGCGGGTATGCCGATCGTTGAAATCTTTGAAAAATTTGGAGAATCCCATTTTCGGGATGGCGAGCGGCGGGTGATCGCGCGCCTTCTTCAGGAATCGCCGAAAGTGCTCGCGACGGGCGGCGGCGCCTTTATGAACGCCGAAACACGCGCCCTCTTGCTTGAAAAGGCGTTTGTCATCTGGCTGGATGCGGACATAGAAACACTCCTTGCTCGGGTTACGCGCAAAAATGATCGTCCTTTGCTCAATGGCGGAGATCCAGCTCAAACGCTTCGACGTCTCGCCGAGGAGCGCAACCCCGTGTATGCAAAGGCGCATCTCCATGTCCGCAGCAATGTGGGCCCGCATGACATAACCGTCGAGCACATTCTAAAGGGGCTGTCATGCCAAAATCAGTAACAATTGCGCTGGGCGAGCGTAGCTACGAGGTGTTGATCGGCGTCGGACTTTTGGACGAGGCGAGCGTGCATTTGGCACCCTTCATTGGGGATCGGCCGGCAACCATCGTCACCGACACGCACCTTGCGCGCGACCAATTAGCGCGACTTACGAAGAGCTTAGGGGCCACGGCAGACCCAATCATCCTGCCCGCCGGTGAAGAGACGAAGTCTTGGGCTAGCCTCTCTTTTCTCTGCGACTCTTTGCTGGCGCGCGGGATCAACCGCTCAGACCATATCATTGCGTTTGGCGGCGGCGTTATTGGCGACCTTGTAGGCTTTGCGGCCTCGATATTGAAGCGCGGGTGTCATTTCATCCAGATTCCCACGTCCCTTTTGGCCCAGGTCGATTCCTCGGTTGGGGGGAAGACTGCGATCAACACGGCTGCGGGCAAAAATCTGGTGGGTGCCTTTCACCAGCCAACGCTTGTCTTGATTGACCCTAGTGTCTTAGCGACCCTTCCCGCGCGCGACATGCGCTCGGGCTATGCAGAGATCGTCAAATACGGGCTCATCAATGATTTTGCCTTTTTTGAATGGTGCGAAAAAAACGCGACTGCGTTGCTCGCGGGTGACCGTGAGGCGCAGATTTATGCGATTGAAAAAAGCGTGCGCACAAAGGCCGCAATCGTTGCTGCAGACGAACGCGAAACGCTCGACATGCGAGCTCTGCTCAATCTTGGGCACACTTTTGGTCATGCCCTAGAAGCCGAAACTGGCTTTTCTGGGAAACTAACGCACGGCGAAGGTGTTGCGCTCGGCATTGTTTTGGCGCACCGATTTTCGGCGCGACTAGGCTATTGCACGCGACAAGAGGCAGAGCGGGTTGCCATGTACATCCGGTCTGTCGGACTACCGAGTGAATTGCGCGAAGTCGGCATTAAAACCACAGGCGAGACGTTGGTTGCGCACATGCTCCATGACAAAAAGAAGACCGCAGAAACGCTTCCGTTCATTCTTTCTCAGCAGTTGGGCCAAGCTTATGTTGATAAGGGCGTACATCTAAGCGACGTCATTGCGTTTCTCGACGAGGAAACTCAACGCGGCCTGTAGAAAATCTCTTTAAGGGCATGGAGGTCACCCGTATCGCGCTGGGCCGCCATGCGGCGATGATCGCGGTCACGATAGTCGGCTTCAATCGCCTCAATATCGTCTGGTGTTGCGCCAATAGATGCAAGCGCTTGACCGCCCATTGTAATAGCGGATTCAAAGAGCTCCCGGATCACTGAAATCCGCTCATCACTGATTTCAAGAACTTGCCGCCGATCATAGGCACGCACAAAAAGGGCTGCTTCAGGGAAACTCGCCTTGATGGTCTCTAACTCAATCATCGAGAGCCGTTTGTCATCGCCGCAGAAAAGGATGAGCTGCGCGGCAGAGGCACCGGCCTTTCGCAGAATGTCGATGCGTCGCCCGTCTCCATAATAGACTTTTGCGCCGAAGGTGCCTGATACTTCAATCTGCGCCGGCTTCACATCAATTAGAGTGACGGCGACCCCGTG
>JBEGTP010000219.1:0-2645 GCA_041179365.1 Pseudomonadota bacterium | reverse complement strand
TATCTGCGCAGGCGTCATTGCAGAAAGATAGGGACGGATGACGAGCGGGGCCTCGCTTTGACCAACAAAGATATTGGCGGCAGCTCCGAGCGACTCAACTTTCGTAATTCCCGTTATCTTTTGGATCGCACCGCCAACCCAGCGGATAATCAATTGCATGATGCCAAGATAATAAAGGATCGAAACAATGGTCGCGAAGAAGATGATGACCGGGAGCGCCGCAATAGCGAAGCTGAAGCCGCCTTGCTCGGGCTTTGCAAGATTGCCAAACAGAAAGTCGATGCCGACATGGGCATAGTTGAGGAGATTGCTGACGCCGTGCGCCATGCCGCCGATAACGGACTGTCCGATGCTCGTGTAAAGGACAAAAATCGCAATCACGACTTGGAGCGCAAAGGCCGCGCCGACAACGCGCAGCTGGATATGACGCCGGTTTGAAGAAAAGAGAATGGCAATCGCCAAAATGACGATTATGCCTGCAAGTCCGGTCAGATAACGCTGCATCACATCCCCCGATTATCGATATTTGATGCCGCTAAAGCTACACGGTTCAGTTAGGCATGCCACCCCTTTGTGCGGAATGCTGCCGAATTCTGTTGGTGATTTTGGTTTACGGGGCCGCGCTGTTCGACTATTTGCGGCGGCGCGCGGCGTTTTGGCGGCACTCAGTGGGAATAACCGAGACCATGAAGAAAATTATTGTTCCGTTGATGATTGCCTTGTCGCTCGCAGGCTGCGGATCGCGGAATAACAGCCTTGCCAAGCGGCTCGGTCAGCCGAACGCGGATGGCACGCCCTCGGCGGTGCAAGTGGTCCCATCAGGGGTTCTGCCTCCGCCGGATCGCGCGGCTCTTTTCGCGCAGGAGCGCCCCTATCTGATCGGCCCCTTTGATAAGTTGAAGATCGATGTTTTTGGCATTGAAGAGCTAAGCAACAAAGAAGTGCAGGCCGATGCCAGCGGGCGTATTTCCTTCCCGCTCGTCGGTGTGATCAACGCGGCTGGCAAGACGCCAACCGAGGTTGAAGAGATGATCGAGGCCGGTTTGCGTGGGCGCTACGTCCGCAACCCGCAGGTGACTGTCAATGTGTCAGAGGCGGTCAGCCAAGTCTTTACCGTTGATGGCGAAGTGAAAAAGCCTGGGCTCTACCCTGTCATCGGGCGGATGACGCTGATGCGCGCAGTCGCGACGGCAGAAGGAACAACTGAATTTGCTAAACCGCAAGAAGTGGTGATCTTTCGCCAAGTCGGTGACCAGCAAATGGCGGGACTATATGATTTGAAGGCGATCCGCGCCGGGGCGTATGCCGATCCTGAAATTTATCCCAATGACGTCATCGTTGTTGGCGAATCGGTCGGTCGACGGATCTTCAAGGATGCGCTGCAAATCGTGCCACTCATCACAACGCCGATTGTGGGAATCCTCGTTTCGAGCCTGAACAACAGAACCCAAACCGTTCAGAGTTCCAGCACAACATCCCAGTAAAGCCAATCGCGCCACGTTTCATGGAGGAAATTGGGCGGATAACCGCGCCCATGATCCTGAAGCTGCCAATTGGTTGGACGGTATGGCTTTTGCATGAGGTGAAGATGCGCCTCGGCGGGGGTCCGCCCGCCCTTTTTGAGGTTGCACGGGCTGCATGCGGTCGCCACATTTTCCCAAGTCGTTCGGCCACCATAGGCACGCGGAATCACGTGATCAAAAGTCAAATCGCGGGGAGAACCGCAATATTGGCAGAGAAACCGATCGCGAAGGAAGAGGTTGAACCGCGTAAAGGCGGGGTATTGGGAAGGCTTAACATAGTGTTTGAGCGCGATCACCGAAGGCAAGAGCAATCGCGCGGTGGGACTTCGGACCGCGCGTTCATAATGCGCGACCACATCAACCCGATCAAGAAACATGGCCTTGATGGCCGTCTGCCAAGACCAGAGTGAGAGCGGATAATAGCTCAAGGGCGTATAGTCTGCGTTGAGCACAAGCGCTGGGCAGCTGTCCGGATGACGGATCAGATCGGGATGATACATATGTTCACTCCCCCTTGTCTCAGCGTGCTTTGCAACGCGGCCAACGCTTCCCTATGATTGCCATATGACTGCATGGACCCAATCGCTTGGTCAAGGGGAGAAATGACTCAAAACTTCATCACGCGTTTCGCGCCGAGCCCGACTGGATTTTTGCACTTGGGGCACGCTTGGTCAGCGATGCTCGCGCATGATGCCGCGCGCAGGGCCGGTGGGTGTTTTCTTCTACGGATTGAAGATATTGATGAGGTGCGGTGCCGCGCGGACTATGTTGATGCGATTTATCGAGACTTAGAGTGGCTCGGATTAAGGTGGGATGGCCCCGTTGTTTTTCAATCGGCTCGGGCTCCGCTCTATCAGGATGCCCTCACTCGCCTCGTAGAAATGGGTTTGGCCTATCGCTGCTGGTGTACCCGCGCGGAGGTCGCCGCGAGCGCTGTGGCGCCGCACGAAGGCGAGGGGAGCCTTTATCCTGGAACGTGCAAGGCGCGGCGCGAACCCAGCGATGGCCGCCCCTTTTGCTGGCGGCTAGATTCCAATGCGGCCTGTACCGCGGTCGGTCCGCTGGCGTGGCATGAGGGTGAAGCTGAGAGCATTCGCGTCGATATGGCTTCCCAAGGTGATG
>JBEGTP010000218.1:0-2813 GCA_041179365.1 Pseudomonadota bacterium | reverse complement strand
GACCCGGATTTCGCCAGCCTGCGACGAAAGGGCGATTGGCCAGATGAAATTTGCCGGCGTTTCGGCAACTGGCTGAATGCCCGGCTAACGACTCCCAACACCCCTATGGGTGCGATTGAAGCAGCGCACTGGCGCGAGGTACTGGACAAGGAAATGCGCATGATGCGTATCGAGGTGGCTGAGCATGAGTGATATTTCCGCACTGATTCTGCTGCCGCGCCTCAAGGTGCAAAACGCCAATGCCATTTCCGGGCCTTTGACTTGGGGCTTTCCTTCACCGACGGCTTTTACGGGCTTTGTGCACGCGCTGGAACGCAAGTTTGCGGCGGAGCTGAACGAGGGTTTTGCCGGGGTCGGTGTCGTTTGCCACCAGTTTGATCCGCAGGTTTTCCAGCCGCCGGGCCGTCGCACGCAGGTTTTCCGGCTGACCCGCAACCCGGTTGGCAAAGATGGCGGCACCATGGCGCTGGTGGAAGAAGGCCGCGCCCACATGGAAGTCAGCCTGGTGATCGCCGTCAAGGACTACAAGGAGAAAAGCAAAGGCGATTATTTTGCCGAAGACCTGCACCACGCCGCCCAAGGCATGCGTCTGGCCGGCGGCAGCTTGCTGCATCAGGAAGGCAAGCGTTATCAAGCGCAATGGTGGCCGTTGGCCGGCGATGCGGAAGGCGATGCGGCGGTATTTCGCAAACTGCGCCGTCGCCTGCTGCCCGGTTTTGCGCTGGTGCAGCGCGCTGACCTGCTGGCCGGCCATCTGGCGGAACTCCGCCAAACTCGTCCGGAAAGTAACGCGCTGGATGCCTTGCTCGATCTCTCGCGACTCAACATTGAACCGGTAGCCAGCCAATCAAACGATGCCGAAACCGTGAAATGGGAAATCCGGCGCAAGCCGGGTTGGCTGGTGCCGCTGCCTATCGGCTATGCCGGCATTTCGCCGTTGTATGCACCGGGCGAAGTGGACAACGCCCGCGACAGTACGACCCCTTTCCGTTTTGTCGAAAGCCTCTATTCCCTGGGCCAATGGATCAGCCCGCACCGCCTGGATGGCTTGAATCAACTGCTATGGACGCAAGAATGTACGCAATTAAGCGATGCCGATAACGGCATTTATCGCTGCATCAATCGCTATGCCGCATCTATTCCCGCATCTCTCACCGAATCTTTTGCACATTCTCTGGAGCAATAAAATGGCCAAAACCGAACTGAAAACCGCTTCCGTCCTCGCCTTTGAACGCAAGCTCGATCCTTCCGATGCCCTTTTTAGTGCCGGAAAATGGGCTGAACGTGGCACTGGAGAAAAATGGGTAGCCGTCGCTGTCCGTGAGAAATCCGTGCGCGGCACGATTTCCAATCGTCTGTCCACCAAGGATCAAGATCCGGCCAAGCTGGATGCTTCCATCCAGTCGCCCAATCTGCAAACTGTCGATGTCGCCACGCTGCCGAACGACGCCGATACCTTGCGCGTTCGCTTTACCCTGCGCGTGCTGGGTGGCGCCGGGACGCCTTCCGCTTGCAACAATGCGGACTACCAGATCAAGCTGCAAAGCACCGTGCAGCAATATGTTAACGAGGTCGGCTTTGCCGAGCTGGCTGGCCGCTATGCCAACAATCTGGCCAATGGCCGCTTTCTCTGGCGTAACCGGATGGGTGCTGAGCAAATCGAAGTGCAGGTACGCCAACTGGCCCAGGGCGAAGCGGCGCAAATCTGGACTTTCGATGCGCTGAATTTTTCACTGCGCAGCTTTGAGGCGAGCAGCGCAGCCTTGAGTGAATTGGCCAAAGTGATTGAACAGGGCTTGGCCGGTAAATCGCATGCCCTGCTTGAAGTCGTCGCCTTCGTGCGCGTCGGGGATGGGCAGGAGGTTTATCCGTCACAGGAGTTGATTCTTGATCGGGGCGACAAGAAGGGGCAAAAGAGCAAAACGCTTTATCACGTTGGCAACATCGCCGGCATCCACAGCCAGAAAATTGGCAATGCGCTACGCACCATCGACACTTGGTATCCGGAGGACGAGGAAACCGTGAACATCGGCCCCATTGCCGTCGAACCCTACGGTTCAGTGACTTCACAAGGCAAGGCTTATCGCCAGCCCAAGCAAAAAGCTGACTTCTACAATCTGCTTGATAGTTGGGTGCTCAAAGACAAAGCCCCTGAGGCCGGCAATCAGCACTACGTGATGGCGACCCTGATTCGTGGCGGTGTCTTTGGCGAAAAGGATTGAGGTATGGATTCCTATATCGAACTCCAACTTTTGCCGGACCCGGAGTTTCCCGCCACGACGCTGATGAATGCGCTGTTTGCCAAGTTGCACCGTGGCTTGGTGAGTTGTGGCGAAGGGAGAATTGGCATCAGCTTTCCTGACACCGCACCCAAGGAGCTAGGTTTGGGTTCGCGCTTGCGCCTTCACGGGTCGGCGGCCGATCTGGAAAAGCTGATGGCTCTCAACTGGCTACAGGGAATGCGTGACCATCTTTCATCTGGCCCGATCAGCGCGGTTCCCGCCAACACCGGTTATCGCGCCGTCAGGCGGATTCAGGCCAAGAGCAGTCCGGAGCGGGAGCGGCGGCGACTGATTGCGCGCAAGGGAATTAGTCATGAGGCCGCTATTCTTGCCATTCCTGATAGCGCGGCTCAAAGTTTGAAGCTTCCTTACATAATGCTCGCCAGCCAAAGCACGCAGCAGCAGTTCCGGCTTTTTATTGAGCACCTTCCTTTGCAGGATCAGCCAGCGCCCGGCTTGTTCAGCGCCTACGGCCTGAGTGCCGAGGCGACTATTCCTTGGTTCTAGACCCTTTTTAAGGGGGTGAAATAT
>JBEGTP010000217.1:0-9482 GCA_041179365.1 Pseudomonadota bacterium | reverse complement strand
CTGAGTGTAAATTGATGAGCGCCGCATTGCGTGTTGCCTGCGCATATCCATCAGCCATGCCAACAACGACTGATTCTTGGAGACCTAAAATATAACGAAATGATCAGGAAAATCCTTGAGCATTGGGAGCTCGGTCGAACCCGGATTGCCAAAGACTGTGGTCATCCCCAGCTGGTCAAGCAAGGCAAGTGTCGCCGCGCGGACACTGATTTGGTTCAAAGTTTAAACCACGCTTCCGCATTAGTTTGGAAAAACTTCTTTTTTTGCTCAGGCGAGAGGCTCAGATTATCCATCGCCCGCACCTCGTCCGCTACATATTCGTAGGGATAATCCATCGCATACATCACGCGATCCTCGCCCATCACCTCGATCATGAGCTTTATCGCCGGTTCAAACGGAAGCCCGCTGCACGTGCCGAGAAAATTGTGCCGCATATAATGAAATAGATCATGCTTGAGCGGCTTTATGCTCGCATAACGGTTTGAGCGTACGCCAGCTTGATGCATGAAATTGGTCCGGTAGAGCCAATAAGGGAGCGCCTCACAGCCGTGGCCCGCCATCACCTGCAAGTCAGGGTAGCGATCGAACAAGCCAGAGGTTACCAGCCGCAGCAAATGGTAACTGGTCTCAACGGCAAAACCGAAGACTGCGCCGTCAAGGCCAGCGTCGATCATCCCGCCCATCATGCTGTCAGGCAAGGTCGCGGGATGGACGTACAGCGGCTGACCGGTGTCGGCGAGCGCGCGAAAGATCGGGTCGAACTGTGGCTCATCGAGATAATGGCCCTGCGTGTGACTGTTGATCTGGACACCTTTGAAGCCCAGGGCCGCGCCGCGCGTGATCTCGGCGGCCGACCATATCGGATCTTGAGGCGCAACCGCAGTCATCCCGACGAATCGCGTGGGGTGTGAAGCGCACGCGTCGGCCAACTGATCATTGGCGCGACTGGCGATTCCCTTCGCCTCCTCCACGTCAAGGAACGGCTGTACACCCGGAGACGTTAGCGCAAGGATCGCAACATCAATTCCCGTTTCATCCATATGCTGGATGCGTTGCTCGCCCAGATTGAGCAGCCGATCCAATATCTGCGTGGCGCGTTCAGAAGGTGATGTGCCGTAAAACCCCCAGAGCGAGACCATGCCCTTATCGGCGGTTCCGTCCTTGACCATGCGCAGATAGACATCAATCTGCTCTCTTGTGGCAAAGGCTTCTTCGGTCGCGATACGGAGATAGCCACGATCGCCGCCAGTGTTTAGCGCATGCGCCATCACCTATCCCTCATGAACAGTTTTGAGCACCATACACGCCATTACACCTTCGGGGCCATCCTCATGGCCGTGGCCTGACCATTTAACGCCGCCAAACGGCGTATCGCTGCCACCGATCATGACGCTGTTTATGCCCAGCATTCCCACTTCAATGTCGCGCGCGAGCCGCTTTTGTCGCTTGGCATCGTTGGTCCAGCTATAGGCGGCCAGCCCATATTGCAGGCGATTGGCCTCAGCAATCATATCGTCTTCCTTGGAAAAAGGATTGATGATCGCAACGGGGCCAAAAGGCTCTTCATTCATAATTTCTGCGTCGAGCGGCACTTCGGAAAGCACTGAAGGCGCGTAGTAAAAGCCTTGATTACCGATGCGCTGTCCGCCCGCGCCCAATCGCCCGCCTGCAGCAACAGCGCCGCCAATCATACGCTCCATCGCATCGGGGCGCCGGGGGTTGGCCATCGGCCCCATCTGAGTGCCATCTTCAAGGCCGTTGCCAACTTTCCAACCGCGCGCGCGTTCAGCAAAACCATCCCGGAATTTGTTGAAAACGCCTTCTTGCACGATGAAACGCGTCGGCGAGACGCAGACTTGGCCCGCGTTCCGGAATTTATGTGGCACCATCGTATTGAGAACGGTGTCGACATCAACATCTTCAAAAACCAAGACCGGGCCATGACCGCCCAATTCCATTGTCGTGCGCTTCATATCATCCGCTGCAAGTTTTGCGAGATGCTTGCCGACCACAGTTGAGCCCGTGAAGCTCAATTTGCGAATGATGGGTGAGCCAAGGAGATGGCGTGACACTTCATCTGGCACGCCAAAGACGGCCTGAGCCACTTCTTTCGGCAGGCCGGCATCATGAAGACACTGGACGATCGCAAGTGCTGATGCCGGCGCTTCTTCAGCAGATTTCAGAATCACCGAGCAGCCGGCCGCTATGGGCCCGCCCAGCTTTCGGCCGGGATTGCCAATTGGGAAGTTCCACGGCGCAAAAGCCGCGACCGGCCCAACCGGTTCGTAAGTTACCGTTGATCGCATACCAGCCGGTCGCACGAGCTGCCGTCCATACGTGCGCCCGCATTCTCCGGCGTAGAAATTGAACAGATTGACGTTCATCATCACTTCGAGGCGTGTTTCGGCAAGTGGCTTGCCTTGCTCCATTGTCGCGATGCGTGCGATCTGTTCCTGGCGTTCCAACATCAAACGCGCCGCACCTTGCAAAACAGCCGCGCGCTCCTGCACAGTTGCACTACGCCAGATTTTAAAGCCCCGCGCCGCTGCCTCCAGCGCGCGATCAAGATCGGCGGCATCAGCAAGCGGCAATTCTCCGAGGACTTCCTCGGTGGCAGGGTTGATCACCGTATGCGTGCGACGATGTGCGACGGGGATGTTTTCCCCGTCGATGATCATGTGGAGCTGTGGGTATGACATTGCATTCCTTTGAAGCGTGAAAATTAGGGGTTAGGCCTTCGCCTTCTCCCGATCAATATCCCCCTGCCAGCGCTGCGCAACAATCTCTTCGCCCGTAACAGGGTGCGGCTTATGGTAGGGCACCCATTTGTGCGTCGGCCACAACCAAACATCCTTGATCAATTCATCTGGACCCGTCGGATCTGTCGGATAAGTGGTCGATAAGAACGGCACGTAATTATCGCGCGTGTGCGCCCAACCGGTTTCATAATCGGCATGCCACTGCGGCATGTAGTTGAGGATATGAATGCGCCAGACGCCGTCGATCTTCTTATAGGTGTTTTCGTAAATCCCGCCTTCAAACCATTGGCGAGACTGAAGCATCGGCGTATCGCCAGTATAATCCTTGTGCCGCCCCGCCTGCATCATCGAGCGTCCGCGAACATGCGCGGTGTTGCCGTCCGGGGCGACATTGACGATCATCTGCAGTTGAGGGTGGTCGAGCAGGAAGCCGTCAATTGGGCCGTTGTTCCCATAAGTAAAATTGGCCTGAAACCGCTCGACATAGAGTCGCCGAACGCCGGCTTGCCCCTTGAATATCCCGCCAAAGAAATGCACCTCGCCGTCAGGCGTAAAGAGATCGACAACTTCGTTATACAAGCATTTGTCGATCAGATAGCCATAGAGATATTGCAGCTTTTTGACGGCTTGCTCATCCTCAGAAATTGAGACGCGTTTAGTTAAGGCAGCGACGCTGGCCTCAAGTGCTGCAATACGGTCATCAGACATGGGCATTTTCCTTTTCTAAGGCTTCGAGGCGTTCAACTTCCTCGCGGTAGGGTTTTATCGCACGGTACATGAGGAAAGCCGCCAGTGGCAGCACTGTGCACGCAGTTATCAGGATGGCATTGCCAAGGTTTCCCGTGACATAATCCGAAACGGCGCCGATAAACCAGCTTCCCATCGCACCGAAAAAGGTGAACATGAATAGGTAAAACGCGGTCACTTGCCCGCGCATGTCATTGGGCGCAACACGTTGAATTGCGGCATTTTGCGGGACTGCCCCCGCAATCGCGAAAAAGGACGAACAGCCAAAGGCGACGGTTGACCAGAAAGGATCCGGGATCAGCAGTGCGACTATGATCACGAATACGGTCCCGCAGAAGCACAGAAATGCCGCCCGGATATTGGCATCCTTATGCCGTTTGGCCAGCCACTCGACGAAGATGCCTCCAGCCACCATGCCCGCTATTGACGCGAATAGTGTTGTGGTGCCGACGACATCCCCAATCTGGCCCGCGTCCCACCCATATTCTCGCATGAGGTAAGGCACACGCCAAAACAAAATGCCAAATGCTTCGACGGCGCTGAGCGCAAGCGCACCAAACATCGGATAATAAACTCTGCCGCCTGCATGAATTGCTCGCGCCGCATCAAAGCCCATGAATGTGACTATTTTGCGCAGCAGGCCGCTATCGTTCGGAATCGCTATTCCGTCGGCAGGCTGTGAGATCCGCTGCGGTTCTTTCGCGGTCAGAAACAAGAGGGAGGCAAATAGTGACGGGATTGCAATGTAAAGCAATACCCATTGCCAGCTAAATATGTTCATTCCCAAGAACTCGCTATTTCCCCACCCAGCGGAAGCCCGAACCAAACGACCACCCAAAACCGGACCTGCCGTAATTCCGCCGATAAATCCGAATTGCAAAAGCGCAAATGCACGCGTCAGCTTCTGGGGAGGAAACGCATCTGCAAGGAGCGAATACGAAGCAGGTGCATGAGCCGAGCCACCAGCGGCTAGGAAGACACGACTGCCAACGAACTGTGCAAAGCTCTGGGCCATGCCACTGCAAGCAATCAGTATCCCGACAACGCCCGCGCTCGCTGAGAGGACTAATTTGCGAGGATAAATGTCGGCCAGCCGACCGAGCGGAATGCCGATAAAGAAATAGCAGATGATTGTTGCTGGCCCCGCAAGGAAGCCGAGCTGCGTATCGGTCAGCCCGAAATCTTTTTTGATGCTCTCCGCCAGCATCCCGAAAACGACTTGGTCAAAAAAAGTCATGAAGGTCGCTAGGATGATCACGAACAGCACCCAGTAAGCCGAAGCGGCCGAGGGCCACACACGACTAGGGGATCCAAAAGTCTCACCGCCTAGAATTGGTGCAGCACTAACGGCCATAGCTTCTCCCCTCCTTCACGCTTTTCATATGCGGAATTGTATGTAACAGATACAAACAATTGTTAGCGTCTTGTCCAGTCAATTCGGACGAGCGGCATAGGAAAGGGCCAAAGATATGCAAAATGTGAGCGGAAAAACTGCCTTTGTCACAGGCGGCGCAAGCGGCATTGGGCTTGGTATCGCCAAGGCGTTGCTCGGTGCGGGGATGAATGTCGTGATTGCCGACATCCGCGATGATCATTTGGCCGAGGCGGTGACTGAATTGGCGGGCGGCGAAAAGGTGTTCGCGGTCAAGCTCGATGTCACGGACCGCTCCGATTTCGCGCGCGCAGCCGATGCTGCCGAGGCAAAGTTCGGCAAGCTCCATATCCTCTGCAACAACGCGGGTGTCGCGGTTGTCGGGCCGACAGAGATTGCGACTTTCGCCGATTGGGATTGGGTGATGGGTGTCAATGTCGGCGGCGCGATTAACGGCGTGACGACTTTGCTCCCGCGCATTTTAAGCCACGGAGAGGGGGGGCATATCGTCAATACCTGCTCGATGTCGGGGCTTGTGCCGGTGGGCGGAACGACGATTTATTCAACTGGCAAGGCGGCGCTTGTCACGATGATGGAGTGCATGAGGCCCGAACTCGAATCGCGCGGCGTGATCTGTTCGGCTTTTTGCCCCGGCGCGGTCCAATCAAATATCGCTGAGGCGAGCAAAACCCGGCCCGCCGCACTGGCCGAAACGGGATATGCGGAAGCCGACAAGCGGAGGCAGAATGGCGGCAATTTCTTTCACCTCTATCAAACCAAGGAAGAGGTGGGAGAGCGCGTGTTACGCGGCATTCTCGACGACGAGCTCTATATCCTCACGCATGCGGAATTTCTTGCCGGCGTCAGCGACCGAGCAAATGCGATGATCGCCTCGGTACCAGCGAAATTGCCCGAAAATGAAGAGTATAAGACGTCATTTGCAATGCTGTTCAATTCGCCGATTTGGGCAGACGAAATTGCGCGGCAAAAGGAGTTGAAGTCATGATCGATTTTGCGGGACGCACCGCTTTTGTCACCGGCGGCGCGAACGGTGTTGGCATTGGTCTGGTCCGCGCGCTGCTTGCTGAAGGATGCAAGGTCGCCATTGCTGATATCCGTCAGGACTCAATCGACGCAGCCTTAAAGAGCCTCGACAATAGAGAAGTGATGGGTGTGCAGGTCGATGTGTCCTCCCGCGACGGCATGAAAGCCGCCGCCGACGAAGTTGAGGCCAAATTCGGCCCCGTAACGCTTCTGTTCAATAACGCCGGGGTCAACCTGTTTCAGACGATCCAAGAGTCGAGCTTTGACGATTGGGACTGGGTGATGGGCGTTAATCTCCACGGTCCGATCAACGGCGTGATGACGTTTGTGCCGCGCATGATCGCAAATGGCAAAGGCGGCTATATCGTCAATACAGCGTCGATGGCGGGATGGCTCGCGAGCGGATCGCCTGGCATTTATAACACAACCAAATTTGCGGTCCGTGGGATGAGTGAGAGCCTGCGGTACAGCCTTGCGCCGCACGGCATCGGCGTGTCAGTGGTCTGCCCCGGCCTTGTCAAATCCTATATTTACGCCAGCGACGATATTCGTCCCGAGGGGCTCAAGGGTCAAATGAAGCCGGTCGACACCGCGCACGTGAAGCAGCTCGCAGAGTTTCACGAATTCGGCATGGAGCCCGACGTGATCGCGGCGCGTATTTTAGGCGGCATGCGTGAAAACCGGCAATACATCTTCTCACATCCCGATCATAAAGATGAACTGGCGGAGGTTTTTCAAGAGTATCTCGGCGATTATCGTGACTTTGAGAAAGATCAGGGGCACGACCAGCGGGTGGGCTTTGAAGCATTCCGGCGTGAGCGCTACAAGGAAGCGCGCGAAGCAGCGAAGAAAGCGACATGATATGAAGGCGATAAAAGTCTTTCTAGCTTCTCCCTAGACGAGGCGTCAATCAGAGCCTATGAAATCTATGACCGCTCCCGCCGTGTCGATCGACCAACTCAAAGGCAATCCGACAGAGACTTCATGAACAGCGAGAGCGTATTATTTCTTGCGGCTTTGTGCGCAGCTATAACTTTGGCACTTTGCCTATGGGCAATGCCGATTTCTCAAAAACTGGCATTGCTGGATGTTCCCGACGAGCGAAAGCAGCACCGCACGGTGACGCCGCTAATGGGCGGCGTTGCTTTGCAGATCTCTGTCGTACCAATCGCTGTCTTCATCGCGCTTTTCTTTTCAACGCCCGAATGGTCGCAGCATTTTCTAGTTTGGACAGGAGCGACCGCTGCAATGGCAATCATTGGTCTTGCTGATGATCGGCATGACCTGTCGGCGCGAGACCGACTTCTCTTGTCCTTCTTAGTGTTCGGCTCTGCAGCGGTCGTTGATCCACTTTTCAACGTCCGCATTCTGGCGTTTGAACATCCGATCTTTTTTCTCGGCTTGGGCTCCGGGTGGTTTGCTATTCTTTTCACGGCGCTCTGTTGTGTTGGCCTTGTGAATGCTGTCAACATGGCCGACGGAAAAAATGGACTTGTCCTTGGTTTGGCCCTTGGGTGGCTAGCCTTTCTAGGGCTCCGCGCGCCGCCTGAGTTGGCGGCCCTCTGCTCGATATTATTTGCTGCGTGTTTTGTCCTGCTTATTTTCAATTTGCGCGGTCGACTTTTCCTTGGAGACGGCGGCGCTTACGGCCTAGCGACCGCGATTGGTCTGATCGCCATTGCAACGTACAATGTCCCAGGAGCACACGCTGGCCGCATGATTTCTGCCGAAGAGCTCATGCTGTTGTTCGCGGTCCCAGTTCTCGATTCAATGCGCTTGACGTTCGCCCGCGTGCGCCGAGGCCAATCGCCAATGGCGGCTGACAGGGATCATCTGCATCATCATTTGCAAAGCACATTCGGTTGGCCGGGCGGCTTGATCGTCTATCTTGTTCTGGCTTTGCTTCCTGCAATCATTTTGACGTTTTTTGGAATTTAGGCTTTTTTCGCTATGGCCTTCTTTTTAGGCGCAGCCTTCTTTTTTGCGGCAATCTTTTTCTTGCCTTTGGCTGGGCCCTTGGCAGCGCGCTCGTCTATCAATTGAGCCGCTTCTTCCAATGTGAGCGCTTCGGGCGTTACGGTTTTTGGCAGCGTTGCGTTGGTTGTTCCGTCAGTTACGTAAGGGCCAAAACGACCTTCCATGACTTTGAGTTCGAGTTCGGAGCGCGGGTGCGCCCCTAAAATCTTCAGAGGCTCGCGCGCCGCGCCGCGCCCCCGTCCTCCACCTGCCGCCGCTTCTGCGAGTTTGACAACGGCGGCATTCATGCCCGTTTCAAAAACATCGTTCGTGGTCTGGAGGCGCCCATATTTTCCGTCATGCTGGAGATAGGGTCCATAACGACCGATACTCGCTGTGATGGGCTTCCCGCTTTCAGGGTGATTGCCAATGGTGCGCGGCAAGCTCAGGAGCTTGATCGCCCAATCGAGACCAAACTCCTCGCTTGGAACGTCTTTAGGAATAGAGGCGCGCTTGGCTTCCTTGCCTTCCCCCATCTCGACATAAGGCCCAAACCGGCCTGATTTTTTGGTGATGTCTTGGCTCGTTTCAGGATGCTGGCCCAAGACTTCTGGCCCCGTATCAGCGCCAGCTTCTGCACCGCCCGGTTGCGCAAACTTGCGCGTATATTTGCATTCAGGATAATTTGCACAGGCAATAAAGGCCCCAAATCGCCCGCCGCGCAGCGAAAGCTTGCCATCAGCGCATAGAGGGCATTTGCGCGGATCACTTCCGTCTTCTTTTTCCGGGAAGAGATAGGGTGCTAGAAAAGTATCGAGCTCTGCAGTCACCTCAGAAGGCTTTTGCTCCATGACTTCGACGGTCTTGGGTTTGAAATCCTTCCAAAAGGCTTCGAGGACAGATTGCCATTGTGCGCGGCCACCCGACACATCGTCAAGTTGCTCCTCTAGGCCTGCGGTGAAATCAAAGCTGACATATTTCTCAAAAAAGCGTTCGAGAAAGGCTGTGACAAGCCGCCCACTTTCATTCGCTGTGAAGCGATTTTTTTCGACACTCACATATTCGCGCACCTTGAGCACTTCGATCACCGACGCGTAAGTTGACGGACGACCGATGCCCAACTCTTCCATACGTTTGACGAGGCTCGCCTCTGAAAAGCGGGGTGGAGGCTGAGTAAAGTGCTGCTCGGCTTCAACCGATTTTTTCGCGGGTGTGTCCCCGTCGCGCAGCAGCGGGAGACGGCGGCTATCTTCATCGCCGTCGTCGTCACGACCCTCTTCGTAAAGCGCCAAGAAGCCCGGGAAGAGAACAACTTGGCCCGTCGCGCGCAGCCCTGTTTGTCCGGTGCCGTCCGCCATCTCAACCGTCGTACGCTCCATGCGCGCCGAGGCCATTTGGCTCGCCATTGCCCGTTTCCAGATCAGGTCATAGAGCCGGGCATGGTCACCACCTCCGGCCCGGTCCTTTCCAAAATCGGTCGGACGGATCGCCTCATGGGCCTCTTGGGCATTTTTTGCCTTGGTTTGATACAGGCGCGGCTTATCGGGCACATAGCCTGCATCATAACGGTTTGCGATAGCGCCGCGCGCCGCAGAGATCGCGCT
>JBEGTP010000216.1:0-3722 GCA_041179365.1 Pseudomonadota bacterium | reverse complement strand
GCTCAGGCTGCAGTTGAAAGCGAAGAAGCCCTTTGGATGCCGGAGCCTGTGGTTGCGCGCTTGCCCGAGGTAGAGGTTGCTCAAAAGCGGGCACCGGTGACCCGCGCTGCTGCTGGATCACGTGGCAAAGCCGCCTTTACGCTCCGCCTCGATGCAGAGCGCCATTTGAAGCTGCGTCTTGTCTGCGCGGTAAGGCACCGGTCTGCGCAGCAAATTGTAACTGAGGCGCTTGATGCCTTTCTCGCTAAACAGCCGCTTCCGGCTGAGTTGAACGCCGTCGCCTTGCGCGAACGCGGCATTCATTGATCGCATATAAACGGGGAAACGAACCATGCTGAATGTCAAAATGTTCAAGATTGCGGCGTCATCGCTTGTCGTTCTAGCCGGCGTCATCGCAAGCGGAGCTGCAACGCATGCAGGCCCCGCAAAGGTCTCAAAATCTGAAACGGGGCAAGCCAAAGCGGCGGCAGTGGCTGCGGCCAAGGCGCAGTCTGCATTGAGCGGACACAAAGCCCAAACGGCTATCAAATGGGCAGAGCGCGCCGTCGCCGCGGCACCTCGCAACGCTGATTACCGCTTCCTCCTTGGCGAATCTTATATGGCCGCCGGTCGTTTCAGCTCGGCAGATACATCATATTCCGATGCGCTCGCGCTCGCGCCTGGCCATCCCGGAGCCGGTTTGAAACTTGCCCTTGCAAAAATTGCCATGGGCAAAGGCGATGAAGCCATCGGCGTACTCGAACAGAATAAGGCCAGCATTCCGGTCGCCGACTACGGCCTGGCGCTTGCGCTCGCTGGCGATCCTGAAGCGGCGATCCGTGTGCTAGAGCCAGCGGCGCGCGATTATTCCGCGACGCCAAAAATACGCCAGAACCTCGCGCTCTCCTATGCGATAGCAGGCCGTTGGCCGTCGGCACGTGCAGTGGCCGCGCAGGATCTTCCCGCCGCTATGGTTGATCGCCGCATGACTGAATGGGCGAGCTTTACCCGCCCGACAGCGGCTTGGGATCAGGTCTCATCGCTCCTTGGTGTTACACCATCAGAAGATGCCGGTCAGCCTGCGGCCTTGGCGCTGGCAACGACTTCGCCTGACGTGCAAGTGGCCGCTGCTGTTGAGCCTGAGGCCGCTGTTGAAGCCCCAGTGGTAACCGCTGTTGCCGAGCCTGCGTCTCCGGACCCGTCTTCTGAAGCGGCCCCTGTCGAAGTCGCGCAAGCAGACACACCCGACGAAGTGGCAGTTGCCCAGCCTTTAGCGCAAGCCGAACCGGCAGCGCCGCTGATCAAATCTGCGACCCATCCGGCAAAACAGATGGTTGTCCCCATAAAGGTTCCAACAGCTAAATCAGCGCGCGCTGCGAAGCCTTTGGCATCGGCAAAACCCGTTATGGCGTATCACTCAACAGAGAGCGGACGCTTTGTTGTCCAGCTTGGTGCCTTTTCGAGCAAGAGCCGCGCAAGTGCGGCTTGGTCGGGCGCAACGAAGCGGACGCAAGGGCTCAACAAATATGCCGCGAGCACGAACCGCGTCGAAGTGCGCGGGGCGTCATTGTACCGCCTCGCCGTTTCGGGCTTCACGTCGCGCGATGATGCAAGCCGGGTTTGCGCACGCGTCCGCTCTAGTGGCGGCCAATGCTTCATCCGCTCGGTCGTAAACGATGGCATGATTCAAACCGCACGTCGCGGCAACGGTACCAAATTAGCCGCGCGTAAGCGGCCTGCGCCGAAGCAACCAACCCGGGTTGCCTCACGCTAAAAGTTTTCGACACCCTTCGAAAAAATCGGGGCGGTCAAACACTCATGGCGAGGGTTTGGCCGCCTTTGATTGTGTGGAGCACACGGCCCTGTGTTGGCATCTTGTCAAAAGGTGTGTTGCCAGCCTGACTGACGAACCGGCTGCCATCGATGATCCAAGGGGCATCGGGATCAAAGACGATTAAATCTGCGTCTGCGCCAGCGTTTAATGACCCGCCGCCGACGCCTAGAATGGTCGCTGGATTGGTCGAGAGCATCGCCATCAGGCGGGGTAGAGCGATCACGCCGTCTCGAACCAAACCAAGGCCGAGCGCGAGCAGCGTTTCCGCCCCAGCCATACCCGGCTCTGCGTCAGCATAGGGCAGCCGTTTTGCCTCTGGCCCGCGCGGATCATGCGCCGAACAGAGAACATCGATTGTCCCGTCGCGCACCGCCTCGATACACGCAAGCCGATCTGCCTCAGAGCGGAGCGGAGGAGAAAGCCGCGCAAAGGTGCGGAAATCGCTGACGTCGATGTCGGACAAGAATAGGTGCGCGGGTGTTATTCCGCACGTCACGGGAAGGCCCTTGGCCTTCGCGGCGCGGATGAGATCAAATCCTTTCGCCGTTGTCACCTGACGGAAATGAAGCCGCGCGCCACTGTGTTCGACGAGCGCCAGATCGCGCGCAATCGCCATCGCTTCGGCAGACGAGGGGGCAGCCGAAAGCCCAAGCCGCGTTGCCGTTTCGCCCGCCGTCGCGACTTTGCCGCGCGTCATGCCGCCATCTTCAGCATGGGTGATCACCGTCATCCCAAGCGAGCTGGCATAGGTGAGAACACGCAGCATCACGCCCGAATCCGCAATCCAGTCGCGCCCGGTCGCAATCGCCTTCGCCCCAGCCTTCGCCATCAGCGCATATTCGGCAAGTTCCAGACCCGCGAGACCCTTGGTCGCAGCACCGAGCGGATGGACCCAAAGATCAGGCTTGGCGGCAAGCGCCGCGCGCTGAACAAGGCCAGGATCATCGAGCGGCGGCGACTGATCGGGCATCAGAGCGATCCGCGTGATCCCGCCGGCAATACACGCGCGCTTATCGACCGAGAAGGTGCCGAGGTCGACGATGCCGGGCGCGACGCATTTGGTGTTGGCATCAAGCGTTTCACCGCCGAGCTTAGCCGCACCGATCTTGTCGCCCGCGATGGAAAGCCCGCCGACGCGTTCGCCCTTCGCATCAATCAGGCGGGCATTGGTGATGGCGGAGAGGCGGGTCATGTTAAGCCCTGCCATTCCGGTCGTAGATCGTCCGAAACGTCAAATTTACCCTTGGCCCACATGGTTCGGTTTGTTTGTTGATTCCATGTTTCCAGAAGTGCTGAGTTTTGCCCTTCATCAAAAGCACAGAGCCGGATGTAAGCGGAATCTTCTGCACAGGAAGTTCGCTATTGAACTTATGCTTCAAGCGAAAAATCCGGGTGTCGCCGAATGTAACTGACGCAATTGTAGGTTCCCTTCCAAGTTCCCTTTCATCGTCGCTATGGAAGCCCATGCTGTCGTTATGATCCCGGTAAAGGTTGAGAAAAACAGCATTGAAGGTGGCAACCGTGCAATCTTCAATGCGCCGCTTCACTTCCCGAAGAAGGTCGGTCCACGGTAAGGGGTGCAGGCTGATCCCTGAATAATCATACCGAATTCCTGCATCGCCATAGAGCGCCACCAGTCTCGGCTGCTGATAGTCCTTGCCATAAATTTTGACCGATTCCTGCCGCCAGATCGTCTGCTCCATCAGCTTGCGCAGCATCATGTCGTAAGGCAGCGGCATCTCGGCCTCATGCAACATTGACACGTCGGCATCCGGCATGGGGATTGGCTCAAATTGCCGGTCGAGGGTGAAGAGGTCTTTCACATATTTGTCCGCACAATAAGCTTTGATACCGAGTTCAGATCAGTTTCTTGGTCGCCAACCCAGGGTGGTTACGAATGCTCTTCGAT
>JBEGTP010000215.1:0-3527 GCA_041179365.1 Pseudomonadota bacterium | reverse complement strand
CGACAAATTCATCGAACTCCCAACGACTGGCAGAAGTCGCGGAACGCCTTGGTGTTCCCGCCCGGTTAATTGCGCGCGCGGGCGACATTGACTTTGAATGGCTTGGATCCCCTAAGACTCTCGGGCTGACAGCGGGGGCATCCGCACCTGAAGTTCTTGTGCGCGAGGTCGTGGATTTGCTTCGCAGACACTTTGACGTGAGCGAAGAAGAAGTGAAAACCGCTGAAGAGCATATGATCTTCAAGCTGCCGAGACAGCTCTCAGAAGCCTGACATGGCCGTTTATACGCATATCCCTTCCGAAGACCTAGCGGTGCTCGTGAGTCAATTTGGCGCGGGCCGGCTGATCTCGGCCAAAGGAATTGCCGAAGGCGTTGAGAACAGCAACTATCTGGTCGAAACAGATAAGGGCCGCTTTATATTCACCGTTTATGAGAAGCGTGTCAGCCTATCAGATTTGCCCTTTTTCTTTGCGATGATCGACCATTTGGTTGCGAAAGGCTGCCCTGTACCAAAGGCGCTGGCAACCGCTGAAGGCGCGCACACTGCGTCGTGGAACGGTAAGACAATGGCTATGATGGAATTCATGCCAGGCCTCTCGGTCACTCATCCAACGCCAGATCAGGCGCGCGCCGTTGGCTTGGCTTTGGGTCAAATGCACGGGTCCCTCGCCGATTTTAAATTGTCGCGTCCGAACAGCCTAGGTCCAAATGCGTGGTTTGCATTAGCAGGGCGCTGCGGCGAAGACCTCGACATCATTCAATCGGGGCTAGCCACGCGTGTCGCCAAGGAATGTGCGTTTCTCAAGAAAAATTGGCCCACGAAATTACCGCGCAGCGTCGTTCATGCAGACCTCTTTCCCGACAATGTTCTTATGAATGGTGACACCGTCGGCGCATTGATCGACTTTTATTTCGCCTGCACAGAAATTCGCGCTTGGGATCTCGCGGTCACGCACGCGGCTTGGGCCTTTGAGGCTGATGGCACGGGGTTTAATGCAGCCGTCGGAGATACGCTAATTGACGGATATCAAACTGCATTTGGCTTGAGTGATGACGAGCGGGCTGCCTTTCCTATCCTCGCACGCGGCGCGTGCCTTCGCTTTCTGCTAACCCGGGCTTGGGATTGGCTCAATACGCCTGCCGATGCAATTGTGACCCGCAAGGATCCGCTCGCCTTTCTGAACCGCCTCAACCATTACGCTGCGCTATGAGTGCACTCCCGAAGGTCAAAATTGCGACCGATGGCGCGTGCAAAGGAAACCCTGGCCCCGGTGGTTGGGGTGCCGTCTTACGATTCGGAGCCCGCGAAAAAGACCTTTCTGGAGGCGAAGCGCTCTCGACGAACAACCGCATGGAGCTCATGGCGGCCATTCGCAGCCTTCAAGTGCTGAAGAAGCCCTGCCAAGTGACGCTTGTGACAGATAGCGTCTATGTGCGCGACGGCATCACGAAATGGATTCACGGATGGATTCGCAATGGTTGGCGCACGGCGGACAAAAAGCCGGTTAAGAATGCTGACCTTTGGCAAGAACTTCTCGATGCTGCATCACCGCATGAGATCGATTGGCAATGGGTCAAAGGCCATGCCGGAGATCCGGACAATGAACGTGCCGACGTTCTAGCAAGCGATGCAGCCTTAATGGCTCAAGCTAAAAGCCGGAGCCTTAATGGCGCATAGACGTCGGGCTCAAGATGGGCGACCATCGGATCCGCTTTAGTCTTCAAGAGTAAGGATGAGCAGAGCTTGGCGGCGGCAGGTGCTGTTTGAATGCCAAAGCCTCCCTGTCCTGCACACCAGAAAAAGCCAGTGCGCTCGGTGTCAAAACCGTACACAGGCAGTCGGTCTTTAGCGAAAGTCCTAAGGCCGGCCCATGCCCGTTCGACCACCTCTACTTTCCATTCTACGACCGATTGGAAACGCTCAATCGCTAACGCAATATCCAACTCTTCGGGTGCGGCATCGCAAGCAGAACTGGGCGTTTCATCATGGGGGCTCAGCCAAATGCGGTTTCCAGAATCCGGCTTGAAATAGAAAGTGCCGTCGATGTCCATAATCATCGGTAAGTTTGCGGCGACTTGAACAGCAAGGCGCAGTTGAACGATCGTCCGCCGGTAGGGCTGCAAGCCGATTGGGACGACCGAACACCTTAAGGCGACATCATCGGCCCAAGCACCTGCTGCATTTACGATGACGCCCGCCGTCAAACTCCGGCGAGACGTCTTGACTAACCAATGCCCCTTTTCGCGAACAGCGCTCACCAAAGCTTCATCGCATGCGGTGCTGGCGCCTCTCCGCCGCGCCTCCCCAAGATAGCTACTGTGGACTCCCGCGACATCAATATCAGCGCTACTCACTTCAATGAGGCCGCGATCCCATGTGGGCCGCACGTCGGGCAAAATCAATTCAAGCGCACGACGGTCCACCGGTTGAAGTAAGGCTGGCGGAAAGGCTTCGGCCATTTTCTTCAACGACGCTTCAGAGCCGCGCCGACCAATCGTAACTGTTGGTCTCGGCGATAAAAAACCTCTGATTTCAAACCATTTTTTTGAAGCAGCAGTGAGGGGCTGAACAGTAGGTCCGCCGTAAGTTTCATGCCACAATGCATTTGAACGCCCCGTGCTATGATATCCAGGCTGCGATTCAACTTCGAGCAACAACACCGAGGCATCGCCCGCAATTTCTCCGGCGACGCTCGCACCGGCGATCCCAGCGCCGATGACTACGAAATCAAAATGGCTCACAACGCGCTCGACACCTGCGCAAGCAAGGCATCAATTTTTTGCAAAGCGTAGCCGCGCGGACCATCTCGCTCACGCAGGATTTCATGCGCAACCGTTTTGTCAAATCGCACAAGCTCAACATCCTTTATCCGAGCGGCACAGAGTTGAATCTTGGATGGACTCACGAGCTTATCTCCCGTTGTAGCGAGGATCAAACTAGGGCAATTAAGTGCCTCCAATCCGCCGGGAACCAGCAGGGCATCGATTGAACGGTTCGCCGCTGCGAGCCATTGCCAGCTGGGTGGCCCCATTACGAGTTCGGGCTTTTGCTCGCGCCACCAGAGCTCATCTGCATACCGAGCATCCTCAAATGTCAAAAGCTTTTGCCGCGACGAATATGGCAAAGTTGGCTTTTCATTTTCAGGCCAAGCGGCGGTGGTCGGCTTGCACCACTTTGCCATTTTCTCAACGACCGGCGCCATAAACGTCGGGGTGTTGAACCCAAGCATGGGCGCGACCAGCACATAGGCATCGGGGGCAATCCGCTTTTCAACCAGTGCGCGTAGAACGATGTGCCCACCCATAGAATGGCCCATGATAACGTGCGGTCCCGGCGTTGCTTGCGTCCAGTCTGCCCAGAAGGCAGCTAGGTCATCAACCCACGACTTGAAATCATCGATATGTCCGACATGCGCATTTGGTGTGAGCCGCCCAGAACCCGACTGTCCGCGCCAATCGAACGCGCTGACGCCCCAACCAGCATTATGCCAATGCTCGAAGGTCTCCAGATATTTTTCAAAGAAGT
>JBEGTP010000214.1:0-19230 GCA_041179365.1 Pseudomonadota bacterium | reverse complement strand
GGATGCGGGCTATCACACCGTGGGCATGAAACAGGAAGACGCGCCGGATATCGCACTGGGATGAAGCCTGTGCTTGAGAAGCTGGGTTTGAAGCAAGGCCTATCAGGCTGGACGTATCACTGCCCCGTCGATCTTGCCTTAGAGTTCCCGCTTCCCAATACAGCCCCCGCAGAAGCGCCCGACGTAACGATCGCGTTCGTCCGGTCGGTGTCTGAAGTGCCGCCCGCGCTCGCTGCTGTTTTGCGCGCTTATGCGCGCGGCAAGGCGCTGTGGTTCGCTTATCCTAAAAAGACAGGCGCCATCCGCACCGACATTTCGCGCGACGCGGGCTGGGAACCGCTGGCCGAGGCAGGGCTGTTGCCAGTCACACTCGTTTCGCTCAACGAGACGTGGTCAGCGCTGCGTTTCCGTTACCGAGACGAGATCAAATCGCTCAAGCGGAAGCATGATTACCCCGGCCAGCGTGATTGACTTGCCGCCGCGAATTGCGGAGAGGGAAGCATGAGCTTTAACACATTCGGCCGCGTTTTTCGCTTTACCACATGGGGCGAGTCCCACGGGCCTGCGCTGGGCGCTGTGGTGGATGGCTGCCCACCGGGACTGCCGCTGAGCGAAGCGGATATCCAGCCCTTCCTCGACAAGCGCCGCCCGGGGCAAAATAAGTTCACGACCCAGCGGCAAGAGCCCGATGCTGTTCGCGTGCTTTCGGGCGTGTTTGATGGGCGGACAACGGGTACGCCAATCAGCCTGATGATCGAAAATGTCGATCAGCGGTCCAAGGATTACAGCGACGTCGCCAAGGCCTATCGCCCTGGCCACGCCGACTATGCCTATGACGCCAAATACGGCTTTCGAGACTATCGCGGCGGCGGACGGAGTTCGGCACGCGAAACCGCCGCGCGCGTTGCAGCCGGTGCCGTGGCGCGACTCGTCATTCCCGATGTCCTCATTCACGCCTATGTTGTTGAGATTGGCGGCGACGCCATCAACCGCGATAATTTTGAATATGGCGAAATTAACAAAAACCCCTTCTTTTGCCCCGATGAAGTCGCTGCCGCGCGGTGGGAAAAACTGGTTGATGACGCGCGCAAAGCAGGATCTTCGCTCGGCGCGGTGGTCGAATGTGTCGCAACGGGCGTGCCAGCCGGATGGGGCGCGCCGCTCTATGCCAAGCTCGATAGTGAACTTGCCGCCGCCATGATGAGCATCAATGCCGTCAAAGCCGTTGAAATTGGCGCAGGCTTTGAAGCGGCGCGGTTGCGCGGCGAAGACAATGCAGATCCGATGCGGCCCAGTCGCGATCAAAGGGGTAGCAACGCGCCCGAATTTCTGGCGAACAACGCGGGCGGGATTGCGGGCGGGATTTCGACCGGCCAGCCGGTTGTTTGCCGCGTCGCGTTCAAACCGACAAGCTCGATCCTGACGCCCGTTGAAACGATTGACCGCGACGGCGCGGCGACCGAGATCGTCACGAAAGGGCGTCACGACCCCTGCGTGGGCATTCGCGGCGCGCCGGTGGTCGAAGCGATGATGGCGCTCGTCCTCGCGGATCAAAAGCTCCTTCACCGCGCGCAATGTGGATAAAGGCTTCAGCCTGCAATCCTAATAGGCTCTCTGTGGCAGTACAATCAATCCTAGAGGGTGTAGGATCGCCTTTGGCACCCCGAGCAGCCAAACCCTTTCCAACACGCCGTGAGGCGGCTTAGAATGACGTTCCAGAGATGAGGATCATCGCAGCTTGGTCTGAGGACAGGGGCCGCCCTCTTAATCGGCAAAGGGATCGCGGACCAAGATCGTATCTTCCCGCTCGGGGCTGGTTGACACCAGCGCCACAGGGCATTGGATGAGCTCTTCCACGCGGCGAACATATTTGATGGCCTGCGCCGGCAGATCATTCCAGCTGCGCGCACCTGCGGTGCTTTCGCTCCAGCCGTCCATTTCCTCATAAATGGGGACAACCCGCGCCTGATCGGCAGCATGAGGCGGCAGATAATCGTAAGTCTTATCACCAATCTTGTAGCCGGTGCAGATTTTGAGCGTTTCAAATCCGTCGAGCACGTCCAGCTTGGTCAAGGCGATGCCCGTGATTCCGCTGACGGCAACGGATTGGCGAACGAGGACAGCATCGAACCACCCGCAGCGGCGCTTGCGCCCCGTGACGGTGCCAAATTCATGGCCGCGCTCGCCGAGCCTCTGCCCGGTTTCATCTTCGAGTTCAGTCGGGAACGGCCCTGCCCCAACGCGTGTGGTGTAGGCCTTCACAATCCCGAGCACGAAACCGACCGAAGACGGACCTAGGCCCGATCCGCCCGACGCCGTTCCAGCAATCGTGTTTGAGCTGGTGACGAAGGGGTACGTGCCGTGATCGACATCGAGCAACATGCCCTGCGCGCCTTCAAACAAAATGCGCTTGCCTTGTTTTTTGGCCTCATTGAGTTCGAGCCATACGGGCTTGGCGAATGGCAGGATGAAGGCCGCGATGTCCCACAGATCATCAATGAGCCGCTGACGGTCGATCCCACCGAGGCCGAACCCGGCGCGCAGCGCATCGTGATGCGCGCAAAGCCGGTCGATTTGCGGTTCGATATCGTCAAGATGGGCGAGATCACAGACACGGATCGCGCGGCGACCGACTTTATCTTCATAGGCCGGGCCAATGCCGCGCCGCGTGGTGCCAATTTTGAATTCGCTCGCATCTTCGCGCAGACCGTCAAGGTCGCGGTGGAACGGCAGGATCAGCGGGCAGGTTTCGGCGATGTGGAGGTTCTGCGGGTTGATATCCACGCCCTGCGCCTTGAGCTTCGCCACTTCATCGCGGAAGTGCCACGGATCGAGGACCACGCCGTTACCGATGACCGAGAGCGTGCCGCGCACAATGCCCGATGGCAGCAGCGAAAGCTTGTACGTCTCATTGCCTACGACGAGCGTATGACCTGCATTATGCCCGCCCTGAAAGCGGACGACTACGTCAGCACGGCTTGCCAACAAGTCAACGATTTTGCCTTTGCCTTCATCGCCCCATTGGGCACCAATTACGGTTACATTGGCCAAGATAATTCCCCTAAATCAGGCGCAGCGTACAAACGCCAGTGCCCTAGTGCGGTGCCTAGGATTCGTCCAGACAAAGCGCGAAATTTAAGCATAGTCCGTCATCTGAGGTTCATTTTGTAAATGCCAGACTTACTCGTGTCACACAAAGGACCATAAAAATGCGCAAAATTTTGCTGCTGGCCATTTCTGCCGCGATCATCAGCGTGGCCATGCCTGCCAACGCGGGGCCCTTACGCGACCGGATAAAGGAACGCATCGCCAAGCGCGAAATGAAAAAGGCTGGCGGGCAGACCAGCCAAATCCCTGCTCCCGGCGCAACCGAATACAGCTACGGCAGTGCGCCCTTACAGAAACTCGATTTCTGGGGGGCAAAGCAAAATAACGCTCCACTCGTCATATTCGTCCACGGTGGTGGATGGGATAAGGGCGACAAGTCAAACGCAACCGGAGCCTATAAAGCCCCGCATTATAACGGGCTTGGCTATGCTTTTGCGTCGATCAATTATCGATTGCTCCCTGAAGCCTCGGTTGAGCAGCAGGCCGCCGATGTCGCAAGCGCGGTCAGCTATTTGCGCAGCAACGCGTCTAAGCTGGGGATTGATGCGTCACGGATCGTCTTGATGGGGCATAGTGCTGGGGCCCATCTGGTTGCACTAGTCGGAACCGATCCACATTATTTACGCGCGGCTGGTCTGTCCCAAGGCGATCTGAAAGGTGTCATTACCCTTGATGGGGCTTGCTATGATGTTCCCGCGCAAATGAGCGATGGGCCAGACATCATGCAGGACACTTACCGCAAGGCCTTTGGATCTGACCCCGCACGGCAGCGCGCTCTGTCGCCAACATGGCAGGCTGCGGCGCCGAATGTTTCGCCGTTTCTTATCATGCATGTTGAACGTAATGATGGGACGCGCCAGTCCGAGGGGCTGTCCAATGCCCTCCGT
Organism: Pseudomonadota bacterium; assembly: GCA_041179365.1. Classification (GTDB taxonomy): domain Bacteria; phylum Pseudomonadota; class Alphaproteobacteria; order Sphingomonadales; family Sphingomonadaceae; genus Aquisediminimonas. The sequence continues at coordinate 15,235 of JBEGTP010000214.1, read as the reverse complement.
CAGGCAGGCGTTCCGGTGCAGTTGACCGGGGTCAAAGGCAAGGGCCTGAAAGGGCATATGGAGATCAATCGTTCTTTGGGTGACCCCGGTTATGCCGGCACTGCGATTGTCGATGCATGGCTTGCCACAAGATTCGGTCGTCGAGGTTAGAGCCCAAATCGCTTCTGTTGGCTCTTAGGTTGCCGTCACTGTCACGCCGTGACGGAGTAGAGCCGTTAGGAAACGGGCACAGCCTTTCCGTCACTTAGAATATGCGTGCAAATCTGCGCTTCTGCTGAATCGTCGGCAGAGAGTGCGGCAACCGTAATCCAGCCTTCCGCGCGGAGCTGCCCGGCTTTTTTGGCGTTTGTCCCGACTGGAAGAAACAGGCGGCGGCGTTCGGTCTGCGCGAGGCCCGCATCGACCAGCGGATCGATAAAGGCAGAAAAGCCGATCGCCGCTTCGTCACCAATCCGGTAGCTTCCGCCGCGTCCAATTTCGCCGCTCGCGCCGGCCGCGAAGAGCGAAAACCCAAGCCAAGTTTGATATTCAAAGCCGTGGCGCTCCGTTGGATCGAGCGTGACGCGAATATCCTTTGGCACGCTTTCCACAATCATTTCGAGCGCTGCGATCCGCGATGCGAGCTTGCCGCCCGTGTCAAAGGCGCGCAGCCGCTCCAAGGCGTCGGCAAAAGGGCCCGCAGCCGCGATCAGGGGCTTGAAACTATCGGGAACGGCGGCGGCATTCTTGGCATCAAGATCAGCCTTCAGCGCCGCAACATCGCCTTTGGGTGCCAGCACATCGATGAGATCAGGAAGGGTCAAATCAAGCGTGATGTCTTTGACGCCCGCAGCTTTCAATCCCTCAATGGCCACAGCGATGATCTCGCTGGCGGCAGCGGCGGTATCGAGCCCGATCAATTCCGCGCCGACTTGCATCATTTCACGGTCTGGCCTGAGTTGCGTCGCGCGCAGATGGACGACGGGTCCACCGTAAGACAAGCGCAAAGGACGTGGGTGATGCGCCATCTGCGTCTTGGCAATCCGGCCGACCTGGCCTGTAATATCACACCGCACCGCCATCGTTTCGCCCGACACCGGATCAACAAAACGCAGCAAATCGCGCGACGACGTCTCGAGCGCCTCGGTCAGGCTCGCCTCAAATTCGGCAATGGGTGTTTGGACGCGTTCATACCCATAGGACGCCACACAATCGAGCACCGCGCGCACGAGGCGGGCCGATGCATCGGCTTCAGGGGGCAAACGGTCACGAAAACCAGCGGGGAGCAAACCTGTTGTCATCATGTCGCTCCCCATAGGTTAGGGCGCATCAAAAGCGCAATGCCTTCACCGTCTTAACGCCAGGCAACTTACAGGCCTTCCAAAGCACTGGCTCTGGAATGGGTTCATCCATTGAGAGCAATAGGATTGCCTCGCCGCCAGCGCTCTTGCGTCCAAGATGGAAGGTGCCGATGTTGAGACCCGCTTCCCCCAGAAGCGACCCCACACGGCCGATAAAGCCTGGCGCATCTTCGTTCACAATATAGAGCATATTGCCGTCGAGATCCGCTTCGATGTTGATCCCGAATATCTCAACGAGTCGCGGCTGGGTGTTGCCAAAAAGCGTGCCAGCCACCGACCGCTTGCCCGCTTCGGTTTCTACCGTGACGCGCAAGAGCGTGTGATACACGCCTTCCTTGTCATGCCGCACTTCGCGCACATCGATGCCGTGCTCTTTGGCAAGGAACGGCGCATTCACCATGTTGACCGTATCTGTGTACCGCCGCATCAGGCCGCAGAGCACCGCGCCCGTCATCGGCTTGATGTTGAGTGCGGCGGCGGCCCCTTCAACTTCAATCGAAACATTGGTGAGATTGTCGTGCGCCAACTGGCCGATGAGCGAGCCAAGCTTTTCGGCGAGCGCCATATAGGGCCGCAGTTTGGGGGCTTCTTCGGCTGATAGTGAAGGCATGTTGAGCGCGTTGGTCACGCCGCCGCTCACGAGATAATCCGAAAGCTGTTCGGCCACCTGGATCGCAACATTCACCTGGGCTTCGTCGGTCGATGCGCCAAGATGCGGTGTCGAGATAAAGTTGGGCGTCCCAAACAAAGGCGATTCCTTGGCGGGCTCAGTGACAAACACGTCGAGCGCCGCGCCGCCGACTTGGCCCGAATCGAGCGCCGCTTTGAGCGCGACTTCGTCGACCAAACCACCGCGCGCGCAGTTGATAATCCGCACGCCCTTTTTGCACTTGGCGATATTTTCCGCCGACATGATATTGCGTGTCTGGTCGGTGAGCGGCGTGTGGAGCGTGATGAAATCTGCTTTGCTCAGGAGCGTATCAAGATCTGCTTTCTCGACGCCCATTTCCACAGCGCGCTCGGGCGTGAGGAAGGGATCAAAAGCGACGACCTTCATCTTGAGCCCCAGCGCGCGGCTCGCCACGATGCTGCCGATGTTGCCCGCGCCGATCAGGCCGAGCGTTTTGCCCGTCACTTCCACACCCATGAAGCGGTTCTTTTCCCACTTGCCAGCCTGTGTGGAGGCATCGGCCTCGGGCAATTGGCGGGCGAGCGCGAACATCAAAGCGATGGCATGTTCCGCCGTCGTAATCGAATTGCCGAACGGCGTGTTCATCACCACAATGCCCTTCGCCGAAGCGGCAGGAATATCGATATTATCAACGCCAATGCCCGCGCGGCCGACGACCTTGAGGTTGGTCGCCTTGTCGATCAGATCTTTGGTCAATTTGGTTGTCGAGCGGATTGCGAGGCCATCATATTGGCCGATGATCGCGCCCAGCTCTTCGGGTGTCTTGCCGGTGATGACATCAACATCGCAGCCGCGCTCAGCAAAAATCTGAGCGGCCTTAGGGTCCATGCTGTCGGAAATGAGAACGCGTGGTTTTGTCATTGGAAACTTTCCTTTTGATCCGTCACCCTGGCGGAGGCCGGGGCCTAGGACCTCGTCAATTGAGTCTTTTCGTGGGGACTGGGTCCCGGCCGTCACTGGGACGACGGTTAAGCTTTAAGCGACTGAAAGGCCCAATCGAGCCAAGGCCCAAGGGCTTCAACATCAGCGACATCCACCGTCGCGCCGCACCAGATGCGCAAGCCCGGCGGGGCATCACGGTAGCCCGCGATGTCATAAGCCGCGCCTTCAGCGTCAAGCAAGGCAGCAAATTTCTTGATGAAATCTTCGTCTGCCCCTTCGACCGTCAGGCAAACCGAGGTTCGCGAACGCGTCGTCGGTTCAAGCGCGAGATGACCGAGCCACGACCGTTCGGCGACAATCTTGTCCAGTGCCGCTGCATTCGCGTCGCTGCGCGCCATCAACCCCGAAAGGCCACCCACTGATTTTGCCCATTCGAGCGCAAAGATCACATCTTCAACAGCGAGCATCGACGGGGTGTTGATCGTCTCGCCCTTGAACACACCTTCGGTCAACTTGCCTTTGGATACCAGCCGGAACACTTTTGGCAGCGGCCATGCGGGCGTATAAGTTTCAAGCCGCTCCACTGCGCGGGGGCCGAGAATGATGACACCGTGCGCGCCTTCTCCGCCAAGCACTTTCTGCCAGCTGAACGTGGTTACATCGAGCTTATCCCAAGGCATGTCATAAGCAAAGACCGCAGACGTTGCATCATTGAAGGTCAAGCCTTCACGCGCATCGCTGATCCAGTCTCCGTTTGGAACGCGCGCGCCAGATGTCGTGCCGTTCCAAGTGAATACAACATCGTTCGTGAAATCAACCGCGCCGAGATCGGGGATTTCCCCATATGGCGCGTTTAGGACTGTTGCGTTGAGTTTGAGCTGCTTGTTGACATCGGTCACCCAACCGTCGCCAAAGCTTTCCCAAGCGAGCATCGTGACCGGGCGGGCGCCGAGCATCGTCCACAAAGCCATTTCGATGGCGCCGGTATCTGATCCGGGCACAATGCCGATGCGGTGCGTGTCAGGCACCTGAAGCACTTCGCGCATCAAATCGATCGACAGCTGCAAGCGCGATTTGCCAATTTTGGCACGGTGAGACCGACCAAGGCATGCAGTTTGAAGTTTGGAAGCGTCCCAGCCCGGCGGCTTTGCGCAGGGGCCAGATGAAAAATAGGGTCGTGCAGGCTTTGTGCCTGGTTTGGTAACGTCAGTCATGTAAGCGTCTCCTTGCAGAGAGCAGCGCGGCGTTGGGACCGCGTGGCCCGTCGCCGCCCCTAGAGACAGGGACGCACGAGTCAAGGCATTTCAAAGCGCCGCATTATTATAGCAATGCCAAGTCAGGATCGCTGCCGCGCCGCGATGCGGGCGCCACGGCTCCGCAAGCTCGCGCGTCTGCTTTTCGGTCGGGCGTTCGGCAAGACCGAGAATTTTTCCCAAAGCAATTTGCACGGCGAGATCACCAGCAGGCCAAATGTCGCTCCGCCCTTCGGCAAAGAGCAAATATATTTCGGCTGACCAGCGCCCGATGCCCTTCACTTTCGTGAGCAAGGCGATTGCCTCTTCATCGTCTGCTGGCAGGTTCAAGAGATCAAGATCGCCATCGAAAACGAGCTGGGCAAGGCTGAGCGCATAGCCTTGCTTTTGCTGCGACAGGCCATTGGCGCGCAAGGTCCCTTCCTTGGCTTTCAGCACGGTTTGCGGATCGCTCAAGTCTCCCAGATTGGCTTCGAGCTTGTTCCAGATTGATTGCGCGGCCTTGACGCTCACTTGCTGGCCGATGATCGTGCGGAGAAGCGTTGCGTAACTCCGCTCGCGAATACGCGGCTCAGGATAACCCGCGACCTTCAACGCGCGCGCCATGCCCGGCTCGATGGCGGCGATGGCGTCAATGGCCGTCTTAATCTGTTTTGCCGAAAGCCCCATATTATCATTCCTTGATTTCGCGGGACCATCCCTTTAGCGACGCTGGCGAATAGACGTTCAGGGATCAAGGGGTTTCATATGGCAAAGTTGATTGTTGTGTCACGCGATGGCAGCGAAAAGGAAGTTGAAGGCAAAGCTGGGCTTTCGATTATGGAAATCCTCCGCGATGACGGCTTTGACGAATTGCTCGCGCTGTGCGGTGGGTGCTGCTCATGTGCAACCTGCCATGTTCACATCGCACCCGGTTTCGAAGGGGTCATTGCCGCGATGAGCGAAGATGAAAATGATCTGCTTGATAGCTCGAGCCACCGCGACGCAAACTCTAGGCTTTCGTGCCAAGTGCCGTTCAGCGACGCGCTCGATGGCCTGCGCGTCACTATAGCCGAGGAAGACTAAACCAAGCGCGCGATTTGCCCTTCTGATTTTGTGGCCGAATCGCTAAGGCCCTAACATGGGTCGCGTTCGCATCATCGCCTGTTTTTCTGCATTGAGCGCAGGCCTTGCTCTAGTCCCGCTAGCCGCCCGCGCGCAGGCGGCGGCGAAACCAGAGGCCGGTGCATCGCTCGACCCAGAATCGCCGCTCGCGATCTTGCCGGATCTTGGGGTTGAATGGCCCGAACCGCTGCCTCCCCAAACCGATGGATCCGCTGCGGCGGCAGCGCCGCTCGATCCAGTAACCGAGCGGCGATACACCGTTCGGATGGAGGGCGAAGGCGAGGTGGAAGACGATGCCTTTGTCGGGCGCTTTCTTGCCCTCTCCACCCTGCGTCAGGGCGAGAATAAGCCCGCCAATATCGCGCAGATCGATCGGCGAACGCGCGAAGACAAGACACTCCTTTCTGAGCTCCTGAGATCTGACGGCTATTTCTCAGCAACGGTTGAATCGCGCGTCGAGCCAGAAAAAGGGACGGGCAAGCTGATCGTCATCATGCTGGTTAAAGCCGGGCCATTGTATCGCTTTTCACAAGTGACGGTTGAGGGAATCGACACAAGAACGCCCAAAGGTACAGCGATCCGGAGCGCATTTTCGGTCGATGCGCATGACCCGGTTAATGCAGACGACGTGTCAGCTGCGGAAACGGCGCTCAAGACAACGCTGGTGCAAGGGGGCTATCCCTTTGCCGATGTTGGTGCCTCCGACGTTGAAATTGATCATGACACGCGCTCTGCAACGCTCGTACTCAAGGTCAACATGGGCGGCGAACAGCGGATCGGCACTGTCATTGTACGCGGCGAAAGGCCGCCATTTAACGCAGACCATGTTGCCCGCCTCATCCGTGCTCAGCCCGGCGAGACGTTTAACCAAGCCCGTGTCGAAGATTTGCGGCGTGCCATCATGGCAACCGGGCTCGTCTCAGGCGTGAAAATTGAACCTGTGCCAAGCGTTACGCCGGGCATCGTGGATATTGCCGTCACGATGGACGCCGCACCAGTGCACACCATCGCCGCTGAGGCAGGTTTTGGTACCGGACAAGGCCTTCAGGCCGAAGTGAGCTGGACACATCGCAACCTGATCAAGCCCGAAGGTGCGGTCACGCTGAAAGGCGCGGCAGGCACGCAAGAGCAATCCATTGGTGCCTATTTGCGGATGGGGAATTTTGGCAAGCGAGACCATGTCTTGAATGCACGGCTCAACCTGACAAATGCCAATCGCACGGCCTATGACGCGCGAACGCTCGATCTGTCTGCCAATATCGAGCGGCAAACCAATATCATCTGGCAAAAAAAATGGACGTGGAGTTTTGGCGCGGAGTTTTTGCTGACCAATGAGCGAGACATAACGGCCGTGAGCAGCCGTCGGCAAACCTTCCTCATTGCGGCGGTACCACTCCAGCTGGGCTATGACGGATCCAATGATTTGTTTGATCCAACCAGCGGCTACCGCCTGAGCATCCGCCTGACGCCCGAATTTTCGCTACAAGGCGGGGCCTCGGGCTATGTCCGCACGCAATTTGATGGCAGCACCTACATTCCCTTGAGCGAGCGGGTTGTGCTCGCCGGTCGTGTCCGGCTTGGCACGCTTGTGGGGGCGAACGCGCTCAGCGTAGCGCCTTCTCGCCGGTTTTATGCGGGCGGCGGTAGCTCGGTTCGCGGCTACGGGTTTCAATCGATCGGTCCGCGCGATATTTTAAACGACCCCGTTGGCGGTCGCAGCCTGACCGAGGTGGCGATTGAAGCCCGTGTCCGTTTGGGTGATTTCAGCGTCGTGCCCTTTTTTGATGCCGGGAATATCTACACGAGCGAACTGCCCCAGTTTAGCAGTTTTCGGTACGGCGCGGGGGTCGGCCTTCGCTATCATTCAACCTTCGGGCCCATTCGGATCGACATTGGCACGCCGCTAAACCCGCAGCCAGGAGACTCGCGGATCGGGGTTTATGTTTCTTTGGGCCAAGCCTTTTGATGCGGTTTGCACGCTGGATCGTTGCGGCCCTGCTCGTGCTCATCATTGTGATCGGCGGCCTTTGCTGGTTTGCTGACACCCAAACAGGGCACCGCTGGATTGCCGCGCGGATAGAAACCTATGCCCCGGACTCTGGCCTACGAATCAAAATCAAGGCGATTGAAGGGTCGATCTACGGCAGGCCTGAAGCGCTGGGCGTTATCCTGTCTGATCCGCAAGGGCCGTTCCTCACTGTTGATCGTGTCACGCTCGATTGGGTACCGCGCGATTGGCTCAGCAATAAGCTCAGTATCAAAAGTCTCGTAACAGAACGCGCCGCCTTACTGCGCCTGCCCCATTTGCGCGCAGGAAAACAAGGCAGCCCAAGCCTGCCCTCTTTTGATATTCAGGTTGACCATTTTGACGTGAGCCCGATTCGCATTGCCAAGGGAATTGCGGGGCCCGAGCGCCTCGGCTCTGCACGCGGCCATGCAACGGTAGCACAAGGCAAGGCAGCGCTTGCACTCGATTTTGACGCACAAGAGGGAGATCGCATGACCCTCCAACTCAGTGCGGAGCCTGATAAAAACCTGTTTGATGCCGACGCGCAAATACAAGCCCCCTCTGGCGGCTTTATCGCAGCACTAGCAGGAACCAAATTGCCGCTCACACTAAGCCTTACGGGAACGGGAAATTGGGCCGCGTGGCAAGGCAGGCTCGATGCGCGCGTTAATGGCAAGCCCTTCTCCGCCCTCTCTGTCACAGCGCGCGATGGCCAGTTTGGTGTGAAGGGACAAATCAACGTCGCCCCATATCTGAGCGGAAAGGCCGCTCACCTTGCTGGGCCGACCGTCACGGTCAACGCTGACGCTCAATTCGCAGACCGGCAGCTCAATGGCAGCTTTCAAGCGGACACCGCTGCACTCTCCGCCACGGGTGCGGGCAGTCTTGATTTCGCGACCAATGCTTTTCGCGGTGCGACCGTTGATCTGCACTTGCTGAAACCTGCCGCGCTATTTAGCAATATGCATAGCCGCGACATGAGACTGCAAGCGCGGCTTAACGGGCCCTTCAGCACGGCGCGCTTTGATTATCTGCTGACCGCGCCGCATGTGTCATTTGATCAAACCGGCATTGAAAATCTCCGCGCGTCCGGACAGGGGCGGCTTTCGGGCTTTCCCCAGACTTTGCCCGCCAAAATATCAGCCTCGCGGATCACGGGCGTCGGCGATGTTGCAGGCGGGATCCTTGCGAATATCACTGTCGAAGGGCCGCTCCGCCTGACGACTAAAACGATAACGAGTGATGTGCTGCGTCTTCACTCCTACAAATTGAACGGCATGCTCTCGCTCGTCATTGATCTCACTTCAGGCAAATATACGATCGGCTTGAACGGCACGATGCACCGTTACCTCATTCCCGGCCTCGGCCTTGTTGACCTTGTGAGTGAGCTTAAAGCCGTGCCCGACACCAGCGGCAAAGGAACGCGCGTGGCAGGACACGGGCGAGCGTGGGTGCGGCGACTCGATAACCGATTCCTTTTGGACCTCGCTGGCGGTCTCCCTGTGCTCGATACCATGTTGGAACGGGGGCAAGACGGCGTGCTCTATCTGCGAAACTTCCGCCTCACCGCTCCCGGCGTTACGCTGACCGGCAACGGCATTCGCCGCACCGACGGGACTTTCCTCATTACAGCCTCGGGATCGCAGGCGCAGTATGGCCCACTCACCATAGCGCTTGACGGCCCGATTGAAAAACCACGCATTGCGCTTGCGCTGGTCCGACCCAATGCCGCGCTTGGGCTTGCGACGGTAAAGCTCAATCTCGTTCCCACCGGCAAGGGGTTCAATTGGGTGGCAAACGGCGGCTCGCGCGCGGGCCCCTTCACGGGCTTCGGCGCGGTCTTGCTCGCACCCAATGGCCAAACCGCGATCCACTTCGAAGAGCTGAATCTTTCCGGCATGCACGCGACAGGGACGCTTCGCCCTGTCAAAGGCGGCTTTGACGGAGAAATGGGCCTTCAGGGTCAAGGCGTCAGCGGCATACTCGAATTCTCGCCAACTGCGCAGGGCCAACGCATTCGGGCGAACCTCGAAGCGCGCGGTGCCCAGCTTTCGGGTCCGCCACTCATGAAGGCGAGCCGCATGCAAGTCGATGGTGATCTCATCATTGATCCGCGGGGAACGACGATTGACGCGACGGTGACGGGCGAAGGCTTGCAATATGGCGGATTTTCTTTGGCGCGCTTGGCGGGCAATGTGAAATTGACCAATGGCATCGGCGAAATCCGCGCCAGTCTGTCTGGCGACCGAGGGCGCGCCTTTGACATTCAGACAGTCGCTCAGGTTGCGCCAAGAGAGATATCGATCATCGGACAAGGCACCATCGAACGTCGCCCCGTGAGCCTTGCGAGCCGTGCTGTCTTTACGCGCGAACGCGATGGCTGGCGGCTCGCTCCAACGCTCGTCGATTTCGCCGGCGGCAGCGCCAAAATTGGCGGACTCTTTAGCCCAACGGCTTCTGAGCTCGTCGGGACGCTCGATAAAATGCCGATGGCCATTCTCGACCTGCTTGACCCAACGCTCGGTCTTGGCGGCGTTGCCGACGGAAGCTTTTCATTCCGCCAACCAACCAGCGGCCAGCCGACAGGGCGCACTGAGCTCAAAATCAGAGGGCTCTCGCGCGCCGGACTTGTCCTGGCTTCAAACCCCGTTGATGTCGCCATTGCAGCGCTTTTGGGTGACGGCAAAGCGGGCGCGCGGATCGTTGCAACATCTGGCGGCGCGACCATTGGTCGCGCGCAAGTGCAGCTCTCCAGCATCGCGGGCCAAGGCCCGCTCATCGATCGATTGCTGGACGCCCCACTCTTTGCTCAGCTGCGCTATTCGGGCGAAGCCGATACGCTTTGGCGCCTAACGGGCATTGAGAATTTTGATCTCGCTGGCACAGTCAATATCGGTGCAGACATGGGAGGCAAACTCCGCACGCCCGACATTCGGGGCTCAGTCCGGACAAGCAATGCCCGCATCGAAAGCGCGGCCAGCGGCATGGTGTTGACCGAGGTTGAGGCCAATGGAAAATTTGATGGCTCGCGCCTGCTCATTGAAAACCTGTCCGCCAAAGCCGGCAAGGATGGCCGGGTTTCGGGACAGGGTCAGATTGAATTTGCCGGCGCAGCATCGGGCATCAATTTGACCCTCAACGCCGTGCGCGCGCCGCTCATTGCGCGCGACGATATTGCCGCAACCGTCACCGGACCAATCAGGATCAAATCAGACGGCGAAGTCGGCGAGATTGGTGGCGAAGTCGTGCTCGACCGGAGCAGCTTCCGGCTTGGGCAAGTCAACATCGCGCAAGTCTCGCGCCTCAATACGCATGAACGCGCGCCGCGCGCCGATGCGCCGCCAGCCCGCGCCAAAGGGAAGCCTTGGCGGCTCGCTTTCACGGCCCGCGCCCCAAGCCGATTGATCGTAACGGGCCTCGGCATCGACAGCGAATGGCAGGCCGATTTGCGGATCGGCGGCACAATAGAGAATCCTTCCATTCGCGGCATCGCCACCTTGGTGCACGGGGACTATGATTTTGCTGGAAAGCGCTTTGCCCTTGAGCGGGGAACGATCCGGTTCGACGGATCGGTGCCTGCTGATCCTAATCTCGATATCGTGGCCGTGGGGGATGCAAAAGGCGTGGCGGCAACGATCCATGTGGCGGGAACGGGGCAGCGGCCTGAAATTAGCTTCACAAGCGTGCCCGCCCTTCCGCAAGACGAGCTCCTTTCGCGCCTGCTCTTCGGCACGTCGATCACCAATTTGTCAGCGCCTGAGGCCGTACAACTTGCCGCCGCAGTGTCGGCGCTCCGCGACGGGGGCACAGGGCTTAACCCGATCAACGAGCTCCGCCGTGCCGTTGGGCTCGACCGTCTTCGCATTCTCCCGGCGGATAGTGCCACGGGCCAAGGCACATCAATCGCGGCAGGAAAATATGTGACGCGGCGGACCTATGTTGAAATCGTCACCGACGGAAAAGGCTATTCGGCGACCAGCGCCGAGTTTCAAATAACCCGCTGGCTCTCGCTTCTTTCGACCATTTCAACCATCGGCACTCAATCGGTCAAAATACGGATTTCAAAAGACTATTGAGCGAGACCTACCCAGAATTGATCTGGCAAATCAGGCCACCGCAGGATCGTCGCAGGTTGGTATTAGCGCACAATGACCTCAACCCGCCGGTTAATCGCCGACGGCGTATCATCGGGCGTCTGCTCTTTCAGTTCGCGCTCGCCGCGCCCCCCCAAGCGGACAATTGCCTTGTCTAACCCTTGTGTGAAAAGAAATGACGTCACCTCGGCGGCGCGGCGCAACGAAAAGGCGTCGTTCACTTCTTCACTGCCCACTGTATCGGTATGCCCCGTGATCTGAATGTCTGCGCCCGGCCTTGCTTTGATTTCTTCAAAAATCTTTGGCAAATCCCCGGCTGATTCTGGGCTAAGGGTGGTCGACCCTTCTAAAAAATAGAGCGTAAAATATTTTGGCTCGCGGGGCATTGCAGCCATCAGTGCGGCAAAGCGCTTATCAAAATCGGCGGGCGCGACAGAGGAAACTTTCGTCTTTGCCCCAGAGAGGAAGATGACACTGCCCGCCTTGTCGACGACTGAAATTTCATCCCCTGTCTTGGGATCAAGCACCGCGACTGACCCATTATCGCCGGGCGCGAGCGCAACCTGCGTTGACGCACAGCTCGCTAACAATGCCGCCAAGCCTATGACTGTCCAAGCTTTTCTCATTTCACTGTTACCACAATGCGTGAGCCACGCACCGCAAAGACGGACTTTGGTGTCCGAATTTGCATTGCCTTGCCATCTGATTTTGAGATGAGCCCGCCGAACACTGCGACCTGGCCTTTTTGCACTTCGGCGACGAACGTGCCGTGGTTGGTCGTATCATTAAACTCAAAAGCGCGAATGAGCACGCGGCTGTTGGGGCCGATGGCGATGCGCGCATTGTCGACGAACGTTATCCCAATCATGCTCTTCGCCGGCGTCACGATTAGATCGCCCTTTTCCATGACAAAGCCCGGCGTTGGCATGAATTTTTGCCCCGCCCGCTCTATTCGCGAAGTGCCTGTCAGGGTCTTTACGCGTCCGATATTGGCCCAGACGGGCACCGTAACCAACAGCGCGGTCAATGCCGCTAAGGCTAAACGTCGCATACCATATCCCCTATTTTGATATGAAACCCTGCTGGAAAGGCAACCAAAAAGCAATGGCCCGGTGCTGAAGTTTCCTTCAGAAAGGCGCGGACACTAAGCTGCGCGGGCCTCGATTGCACGGGATCGCCGGCGCTGCACCGAGGAACCGATGCCCATCGCTTCCCGGTATTTCGCCACAGTACGCCGCGCGATATCAAAACCTTGTTCGTTGAGACGGTCAACAAGCGTATCATCCGAAAGGATTTTGTCCGCCGACTCAGCGCTAATCAGCGCTCGGATGCCGGTCTTGACGGCCTCTGCTGAGACCGACTCTCCGCCATCAGACGCCGCAATTGCGCTCGTGAAAAAGAACTTTAGTTCAAAGGTGCCGCGCGCGCACGCGAGATACTTGTTCGATGTCACGCGGCTGACGGTTGATTCGTGCATGCCGATGGACTCAGCCACCTGGCGGAGCGTTAACGGTCGCAAATGGGCGACGCCGCGCGCAAAGAAGCTTTCCTGATGCTTCACGATTTCAGAGGCAACTGCGATGATTGTGCGCTGGCGCTGGTCCATGGCCTTGACCAACCAATTGGCGCTCGCGAGACAATCGCTCAACCAGGCTTTCGATTCGAGGTTTGATCCGTTGCCCATCGAAAGCTCTGCATAATATTGCCGGTTTACCAAAATTCGCGGAAGATTGGCCGCGTTGAGTTCAACCGACCAGCCCGTTTTCGTCTTTGCGACAAACAGATCGGGCGTGACCGCCTGCGGGCGATCTCCGCCGAAACGCAAGCCCGGCTTTGGATCATAAGTGCGGAGTTCTTTGATCATGTCGGACATGTCTTCGTCATCAACGCCGCACATGCGCTTAAGCTGCGACAGGCGCCCCTGCGCCAAGAGGTCAAGATTTTCGATCAATCGCGCCATCGCTGGATCATAGCGATCGGCCTCGCGCGCCTGAAGCGCCAAGCACTCCGACAAACCCCGCGCGCCCACGCCGGTTGGCTCAAATTGGTGAATGCCCGCCAGCACAAATTCGACCGCGCTCAGCGCGACACCGAGACGGCTAGCGACATCGCGCAGCGTGATCGTGAGATAGCCCGCATCATCGATCTGATCGATCAAATGCTGCGCGATGAGCATATTGGCTGCCGAAAAGACCAACCCTGCCTGCGCACTTAAATGATCGTGAAGCGAGGGTGCATCCGCCTCAAAACTGTCAAAATCGGGTCCATCGATAGCGCTGGCTTGGGCTAAATCATTCATACCGAGACCGTCGCGCAACGCAGGGCCGCCATCGGCGACGCTATCGTGATGAAAAGTCTCTGACCCCAAATCAACATCGAGCGTATTGAAGTCGCTGCCCTCGCCGTCCATCGCACGGTCGATACTCGTTGGCTCAGCGTCGCGTGTTGCTGGCTGTACCTCAGCCGCGCTATCTTCCCCCGTCTCCAGCTCTCCCGACTGCGCGTCGAGCAGCGGATTTTTCTCAAGTTCTTCAGCGAGAAAGGCTTCAACTTCCAGATTTGAAAGCGCAAGCAGGCGGATCGCCTGTTGCAGCTGGGGCGTCATGACAAGCGATTGGCTTTGCCGTAGGTCGAGGCGCGGTCCAAGACCCATGGCTACATACTAAAACCTTCGCCCAAGTAGAGGCGACGGACATTCTCATCGGCAACCAGATCAGCCGGCGATCCCGCAAAGAGCACGCGGCCATCGTAAATGATGCAAGCACGGTCAACGATATCGAGCGTCTCGCGCACATTATGGTCGGTGATCAATACACCAATGTTGCGCTGCTTGAGGTCTTTCACCAAATCCCGAATATCTGAAATAGAAATCGGGTCGATCCCGGCAAAGGGCTCGTCGAGCAACATGATTGATGGGTTTGCCGCGAGCGCCCGTGCGATTTCGCAGCGGCGTCTCTCGCCTCCGGACAGCGCCATTGCCGCGGACTCAGCCAGCGCGGTTAAACCAAACTCGCTGAGCAGTTGTTCGAGCCGCTGGTGACGCGCATTCTTGTCCGGCTCGGCCAGTTGCAATACGGATTCGATGTTTTGGCGAACGGTTAACCCGCGAAAGATCGACGTCTCCTGAGGCAAATAGCCCAGACCAAGGATCGCGCGGCGGTACATGGGGAGCGTCGTGATATCAGCTCCATCAAGCAAAATGCGTCCAGCGTCGGGCCGCACCAGCCCCATGATCGAATAAAAGCAGGTCGTTTTGCCCGCGCCATTCGGGCCGAGCAACCCAACAACTTCACCGCGCCCAACAGAAAGCGAAACGTCTGACAAGACCGATCTTTTGTCGTAAGATTTCGCGATTGAAACGACCGACAACCCATCTACGACACCGGCATGTGATGCGGCATCAGCCGAAGGCCGATCGAGGGTTTGAACGTCACTCATAGTGTCTCCTGCTGCCAGAAATATGTAAACGGCGTGTAAAAATTTGCCAGTTGGCGTAGTTATTGCATGGCTGGCCGCTTCCGAAAAGAGGGGAGAGGCCAGAATGCGCAAAGTCCGCCACGGAAAAACAACATCTTGACGCCCAAGCGAGAAATCCGCATCGCCGCAGGATCAGAGCTGAAGGATGATTATGAACCCGAAAGACGTGATCATAATAGGGGCTGGGCACGGCGGCGCGATGGCTGCGATTTTGCTGCGTCAATCGGGTTTTGAAGGCAGTATTGCTGTCATTGGCCGCGAGAGTGAGCCGCCTTATGAGCGTCCACCGCTTTCAAAAGACTATCTTGCCAAGGAAAAAACATTTGAGCGGCTCTACATCCGCCCGCCCCAGTTTTGGGCCGAAAGAGGCATTGAGATGGTGCTCA
>JBEGTP010000213.1:0-14780 GCA_041179365.1 Pseudomonadota bacterium | reverse complement strand
TGATAGCTTCATTGCAGACTTTGCCCCAGCCGCATCGGTGTTTTTGACGCCAGCACAGCGGGCAGCAGTAGGCACGACATTGGGACGCGTATCGGGACCAACCAACAATGGTCGCGGCGATTTGATGGGCGTCGAAGCCAGCCTCTCTTTACCGTTCTCAAACCTGACGAGCAGCTTGGAAGGCTTTGGCTTTTTCGGAAGCGCCTCTTACACCCACAGCGAAATAAAGCTCGGGAGCAACACGGCGACAATCACGCTTCCCGGTTTGTCAAAATGGGTCGCCAATGCTGAACTCTATTTCGAAAAGAACGGCTTCCAAATCCGTGGCAGCTACCGCTACCGCTCTGCATTCCTTGGCGAAGTTGCCGGGCTTTCGGCTAATCCTGATTTCCGCAAGGCAAAATCGGAAGGCATTCTTGATGCGCAGATCGGGTATGAATTTCAGCCAGGATCACCACTGGCTGGCCTATCAATAATGTTCCAAGCCAAAAATCTGACGGACCGGCCGTTCGTAACCTATGCAAATGGCGACCCGCGCCAAGTCATCGATTATCAGCGCTATGGCCGCGATTTCTATATCGGACTTAGCTACAAGTTCTAATCAGTCTAAAGAGAAATTTGGCGGGGCTTCAATTGCGTGAGTGCATTGAGGTTCCGCCATTTTTGATGTTGACGTTGATCGCGCGATTGTTGACCCAGAAACAAGTTTAGTCAGCGCAGGGGATACCAGTGTCCGAAGCAGAGCCCATCAAGATCGTGATCGTCGGCGGCGGGACTGCAGGCTGGATGACGGCGGCTGCACTTTCCCATTTTCTAGAAACAGGGTTCAAAATTCAGCTCGTTGAGTCTGATGACATTGGCACAGTCGGCGTTGGCGAAGCGACAATCCCGATGCTCAATCTCTTTCACGCGTCACTCGGCATCGACGAAGACGCCTTTATTCGCGCGACGCAAGGGACGTTTAAGCTGGGCATTGAATTTGTCGACTGGCTCAGGCCGGGGCACAGCTATCATCATGCGTTCGGCGATATTGGCCGCGATGTGGGGCTCATGCCCTTTCAGCACCTATGGTCACGCGCGCATCGGCTTGGCGCGGCAAAAGACCTTGGCACCTATTCGCTCAATAATGTGGCGGCGCTTGCGCACAAGATGCAACGAGGGGCTGCACGGACCGCCAAGCTCCTCCCAGCTATGCCGCATGCCTTCCACTTTGATGCAGGGCTCTATGCGCGTTTCTTAAGGCACTTTGCCGAGGCGCGCGGAACGATCCGGACTGAAGGCAAGGTTACCGCGTGCGACCTTGACGGCGTGAGTGGCAATATTGCGGCGGTGAGACTTGAAAGCGGCGCTAAAATCGAGGGCGACTTCTTCATTGATTGCTCGGGCTTCCGGGGCCTGCTGATCGAGGAAGCTTTGCATGCGGGCTATGAAGATTGGACGCACTGGCTGCCGTGTGACCGAGCCTTGGCCGTGCCATGCGAACACGGAGACGGCTTGACCCCCTTCACCCGCTCAACGGCGCGTGCGGCAGGCTGGCAGTGGCGCATTCCGCTCCAACACCGCATCGGCAATGGTTACGTTTATTCAAGTGCGCATATTAGCGATGCTGAAGCCGCTCAAACCTTGCTTGCGAATCTTGACGGAAAGCCGCTCGCTGACCCGCGCCCGCTCAAATTTACGACAGGCAAGCGCAAACAATCATGGAAAAGAAATTGTCTCGCAATCGGGCTTTCGAGCGGGTTTATGGAGCCACTTGAGTCGACGAGTATCTACCTCATTCAGGCGACCATTTCCCGCTTTCTAAAACTCCTCCCCGGAAAGCAGGTTTCGCAATCCGTGATTGACGAATTTAATCGCCAGAATGATTTTGAGGTCGAGCGCATTCGGGATTTTCTGATCCTCCACTATAAAGCGACCGAACGCGACGACACTGATTTTTGGCGGCACTGCCGCACGATGGCCATTCCAGATACGCTTGCTCGCAAGATCGCACTCTTCAAAGAAAGCGGCCATATTTTTCGCGAACATGAAGAATTATTCACTGAAGTTGGCTGGCTACAGGTCATGGTAGGACAGGGCCTGATGCCGAGCGGCCATCATGCGCTTGCCGATCAAATTTCGGACGCTGATCTCGCTGAATATATGGACATGATCGAGCAGCTGAATGTCCGCGAGGTTGCCCAAATGCAGAGCCATCAAGCTTATATTGCAAAGAATTGCGCGGCGGAATCGATGGAGAAAGCAGCATGAAATTGTTAGCATTTCTGCTTGGGTTGTTTTTGTGCACCGTGCCAGCAAGCGCGCAGAGCTATCGAGACCGGCTGCCTCAGGACGAAGTCATCTACTTCCTTTTGCCCGACCGGTTTGAAAATGGCGACAGATCGAACGACAGAGGCGGCCTCACGGGTGATCGCATGACAACCGGCTTTGACCCTACCGCCAAAGGTTTTTACCACGGAGGGGACCTCAAAGGGTTGATCAAGCGGCTGGACTATATTCAGGGCTTGGGAGCAACAGCGATCTGGGTCGCGCCAATCTTCAAAAACCAAGCCGTTCGGGGCACGCCTGGCGATGAATCCGCAGGCTATCACGGCTATTGGGTAACCGATTTCACAACGGTTGATCCGCATTTTGGAACAGAGGCGGATTTCAGGGCGCTGGTGAGTGCCGCGCACGATCGCGGGATGAAGGTCTATATGGACATCATCACCAACCACACGGCCGACATCATCAGATACCGGGAATGCATGATTTGTGCGTATCGAAGTCGTGCCGATTATCCCGGCGCCGCCTACACGCCCTATATCCCGAGTGGCATGGAGCATGCCAAGACGCCGGATTGGCTGAACGATATCAGCCTCTATCACAATCGCGGCAATTCAACATTTGAGGGCGAAAGTTCCACGATGGGCGACTTCGTCGAGCTTGATGACGTAAAGACCGAGGATCCGCGCGCCATTGCTGGGTTCATTCAGGTCTATGGCGACTGGATTGATAAATATAGCGTCGATGGGTTCCGCGTCGATACGGCCAAGCATGTAAACCCGGAATTTTGGCAGCGCTTCGTGCCCGCGATGCGCGCAAAAGCGAAGGCGCGGGGCATCCCCAATTTCCACATTTTTGGCGAGATTGGCGGCATCGGCCTCGAGCCCGGCAAGCTTGCCGTTCATACATGGGTCGCCGGGTTCCCATCGGTGCTCGACTTCGCCTTCCACCAGGCCGTGGTCGATACGGTTGCAGGACCAAGCGGCACCGATCATTTGAACGAGCTGTTCGCGGGGGACCCACTTTATAAGGGCGGCGCTGCGGCGGCGATGCAATTGCCAATTTGGGTTAGCAATCATGATAATGGTCGCATCGGTTGGTTTGTGCGCAAGGGATTTCCAGATGCGAGCGATGAGGAAATCTTGAAGCGTGTTCGTTTAGCGCAAGCCATGATGTTGACGCTGCGCGGCGTTCCCGTGATTTATTCGGGCGACGAGCAAGGATTTGCCGGTGACGGGTGGGATCAAGATGCGCGGGAGGATATGTTTGCCTCGCAAACCGCGGTTTATAATGACAATAAGCTGATCGGGACGGCCTCAACGACCGCGCAGGCCAATTTTAACCCCCGCCACCCCCTCTATCAATTCGTCGCTCAGATCACTGCTTTGCGGCGCGACCACCTCGCGCTTCGGCGCGGCAAGCAGATCGTCCGCAACTATAGCGATAAGCCCGGGCTCTTTGCTGTATCGCGGATTGACCCGCAGAATGGCCGCGAATATCTCATCATTTTTAACACTGCCAATGCACCGCTCAACGCCAATGTCGAAATCGGCAGAACATCGCACGGCTTCACAAGCCTTTATGGCAGTTGCCCTAGCGCGCCGCGCGTAAAGGGCAGCCTTGCTGTCTCTCTTCCTCCCCTCGAATTTATGATCTGTGCAGGTTCCCCAAAATAATGACGACACTGATTCAACCTGCCCCCAAAAATAAAGGTGACCGCCCGTGGTGGCGCGGGGCTACCCTTTATCAAATCTATCCCCGTAGTTTTGTTGATTCAAATGGCGATGGGATTGGCGATCTGCCCGGCATCACATCGCGGCTCGATTATGTGGCGTCTCTCGGTGTTGACGCAGTCTGGCTTTCGCCTTTCTTTACCTCGCCAATGAAAGACTTTGGCTATGACGTCGCAGATTATTGCGGCGTTGACCCAATCTTTGGCACGCTCGACGATTTTGATGCGTTGGTTGCAAAGGCGCACATGCTGGGCCTCAAAGTCCTGATCGATCAAGTCTACGCGCATACATCAGACTTGCATGATTGGTTTACGGAAAGCCGCTCGGGTCGCACGAACGGTAAGTCGGATTGGTACGTCTGGGAAGACGCCAAGCCTGACGGGACGCCGCCGAACAACTGGCAATCGGTGTTCGGTGGCCCCTCCTGGACATGGGATGCGCGGCGCGGGCAATTCTACATGCACAATTTCTTGAAAGAACAGCCCCAACTCAACGTCCATAATGTGGCTGTTCAAGATGCGCTCTTGAACGCGGCGCAATTCTGGCTGGATCGCGGCGTCGACGGATTCCGGATGGATGCGATCAATTTTTCAATGCACAACCGCGCGCTCACGGATAATCCGCCTGCGCTACCCAGCAACAAAGTGCGCACACGGTCGTTTGATTTTCAACAGCAAATCCATAATCAGTCGCAGCCCGAAATTCCTCATTTTATCGAGCGTATTCGCCAGCTGACCAATCGTTATCCAGACCGCTTTACGCTTGCTGAGGTGGGTGGCGATACCGATGGACGAGAGATGAAAGCGTTTACGGCGGGTGAAACCCATTTCAATTCGGCCTATGGGTTTAATTTCCTGCACGCGGATAAACTCACGCCAGTTGTGGTTCGTGAAGCGATTGAGCAATGGCCCGATACGCCGGGAATGGGCTGGCCCAGCTGGGCTTTTTCAAACCATGATGCGCCGCGCTGGCTGTCACGGTGGTCGCCCGAAGGACACGCGCACGCGTTTGCGCGCATGGTGATGACGTTGTTCATTTGCCTGCGCGGCAACATCATCCTGTGGCAGGGCGAAGAGCTCGGGCTGACCCAAGTCGAAATTCCTTTCAATTTGTTGCAGGATCCCGAAGCTATTGCCAATTGGCCGCTTGGGCAGAGCCGTGACGGTGCTCGTACGCCCATGCCGTGGCATAAAGATGAAGCGAATTGCGGCTTTTCAACTGAGCGGCCTTGGTTACCGATTGCCCCCGAACACAGGGACAAGGCCGTCGATGTGCAGCACCGTGACACGCAGTCCATGCTCGCGCTCACGCGAAGACTTATTGCATTAAGGCAAAGCAATGATGCGCTTTTGCTTGGCTCCCTTGAAATCGTCAGTGCCCAAGACAATTTGCTCGTGCTGGAACGTGTTTACGAAGGGCACCATGTGCTTTGTGCGTTTAATTTCGGCGACACGCCCATCAATTGGGCCGCCCCACAGGCAGACCGCTGGCGGGTGAGCGAGGCAGTGGGTGACGCTGCGCTTGACGCTTTGCCCCCTTTTGGCGCGCTGATTGCCGAACGAATGGATTAAAGGAACATCTGATGAAACGCCTCATTCAACTCTTTTTGCTTTTGATCTTGGCGCTTTCTGCGCCGGCGTTTGCAGCCCCTTTTGCAACGGCAAGCTCGCCCGACGGCAGCATCAGTGTCTCGATTGAAGGGGACGGCGATGGCCATGCACTTTATTCTGTGACGCGAAAGGGAAAGCCCGTCCTCGCGGCCTCGCGACTGGGGTTTCTGCTCAGTGACAGCTACGCAATGGTTCGCGACTTTGGGTTCGTTGATTCGACCAAAGCGAGCGGCGATGACACTTGGGAGCAGCCTTGGGGTGAGCGGCGTTTCGTGCGCAATCATTATAACGAGCTATTGGTGCGCTTTCAGCAAAAGTCAGGCCTGAAGCGGGTGATGGCGATCCGATTTAGGCTGTTCGATGATGGGATTGGCTTTCGTTACGAAATTCCCGATCAACCCAGCCTCAAGATCATGAATATCGCCGAAGAGCTGACCGAATTTGATGTTGCTCAGCAGGGCGCCGCGTGGTGGATCACCGGCGGCGAATGGAACCGTTATGAGCAGATCTATCAGAAATCTGATATTGACGCAGTCTCGACCGCGCATACGCCGATTACGATGCGGCTGAACGATGGGACGCACCTCGCGTTTCATGAGGCAGCACTTGTCGACTATGCCGCCTATTGGCTCAAGCGCGAAGACAATCAAAAATTTCGCACGATGCTCTCGCCTTCATCGCGCGGGCCCAAAGTGATCCGCAATACGCCGTTCAACACGCCATGGCGTACCGTCATCATGGCGGATAATGCAGCCGGGCTCGTCGAGAGCAATATCGAACTGAACCTCAATGAGCCCAACAAGTTGGGCGATGTCAGCTGGTTTACGCCCGCCAAATATATCGGAATCTGGTGGGGGATGATTTCTGGCAAGTGGAGCTGGGCGGAAGGACCAAACCACGGCGCAACGACGGCGCGAACGAAAGACTATATCGATTTTGCCGCAAAACATAAAATCCGCGGCGTGCTGGTCGAGGGTTGGAACAAAGGCTGGAACGGCGATTGG
Organism: Pseudomonadota bacterium; assembly: GCA_041179365.1. GTDB lineage: Bacteria > Pseudomonadota > Alphaproteobacteria > Sphingomonadales > Sphingomonadaceae > Aquisediminimonas. The sequence goes on along the minus strand of JBEGTP010000213.1, from coordinate 8,168 downwards.
TTCGGCCACGGCGATGAATTCAGCTTCACAGAGGCTACGCCGGACTTCGATCTGAAAGCCGTCACTGACTATGCACGCAGCAAGGTCGTGCATCTTATTGGCCATAACGAAACGGGCGGCAACATCGCGGTGTATGAAGCGCAGATGGAGGCCGGCTTCAAGCAATATGCTGCGATGGGGGTTGACGTCATCAAAACGGGCTATGTTGCAGACGCAGGCGGGATCATTGCGCAAGGCGACAAGCCCGGCGCATTCCGCATGGAATATCATGACGGTCAGCGGCAGGTGAACCATCATCTCAGTGTGGTGATGATGGCCGCTAAATATCACATCGCGATCAATCCGCACGAGCCGGTTAAAGATACAGGCCTGCGGCGGACATACCCTAATTGGGTTGCCCGCGAAGGCGCACGCGGGATGGAATATAACGCTTGGGGACAGTTCGCCAACGGACCCGATCATGAGCCGACCCTCGTCTACACGCGGATGCTCGGCGGACCGATGGATTTCACCCCCGGCATTTTATCGCTCGAAGGCCATGATGGCGTCGCGCTGGCGTCAACGCTTGCCAAGCAGCTTGGTCTCTATGTCTGCATCTATTCGCCGATCCAGATGGCGGCAGACTTTATCGAAAAGCTGGCGCTCTACCCCCGCGAGCTCGACTTCATCAGCAAGGTACCAGCAGACTGGGCCGAGAGCCATTTGATCGCCGGCGAAATCGGAGACTATGCCGTCTTCGCTCGCAAGGATCGCAACAGCGCAGATTGGTATGTCGGCGGCGTCAATGATGCGACGCCGCGTGATTTGAAAGCCGAGCTCGGCTTCCTTGACGCGGGCAAAACCTATACCGCGACCATCTACCGTGATGCACCGGGCGCAACATATCTCAATGACACGCGCCATGACATTGTGATCGAAACGAGAATGGTGAAGCGCGGCGACGCCTTGCCCTTACATCTCGGGGCGGGCGGCGGTGTTGCCATCCGTTTGACGCCCAAAAAATAATGCAGGACACCCCGCCCAAACATATCGTCATTCTCGGCGGTGGAACGGCGGGCTGGATGGCAGCGTGTCTTATGGCGCATCGGTGGCCGCGCCAACGGGTGTCAATTTCGGTCATAGAGTCGCCAGAAATTGGAATCATTGGCGTTGGTGAGGGCTCCACCCCGCAGATGAAGGCGTTCTTCGATGAACTCGGAATCACCGAGCGCGAATGGATGCCCCGTTGCAATGCCACGTATAAGACTGGCATTAGCTTTTCTGGATGGTCCGCGCGCGCCGGATATGAGCGCTATTTTCATCCCTTCCAGACAGCGCTGGATGTGCATACTGCGCCCTCGTTCTTTTTTCATACGCGGGCGCGCCGCACTGGCCGCGATGTATGGGCGCATCCTGATCGTTTTTTCGTTTCGGCGAAACTCGCTCGGGATCGACGCGGTCCGAGGCCATCTGAAAACTTCCCCTTCCAAATTGGCTATGGCTATCATTTCGATGCCACCCTGGTGGGTGAATTTTTGAAAGAGCATGCGTGTGATACGCTTGGGGTTCTCCATCTCGAACGGCGGATAGACCGCGTTGAACGGAACGAAGAAGGCGACATTGCCCGCCTTATCAACGAAACAGGATGTCCCTTAGATGGGGATTTTTTCGTCGATGCTTCGGGCTTTCGCTCGCTCCTCATGCAAGAAGCGCTCAATGAGCCCTTCGAGTCTTTTTCTGAAAATCTGTTCAATGACCGCGCGATTGCCCTGCCCTGTGCCAATGATCCGGGCCAAGTCCGCTGTGAAACGCGCGCGACGGCGCTTTCGGCTGGATGGGCATGGTCCATCCCGCTCACTAACCGAACGGGCAACGGCTATGTCTATTCAGCGCGGCACCTCTCTGCAGAAGTCGCTGAGACAGAATTGCGCGCCTGCCTCGGACTTTTGGAGAGTGACGTTCCCGCCCGCCACCTCCGCATGAAGGTCGGGCAAGTTTCGCGGAGCTGGGTTAAAAACTGCCTCGCAATCGGTCTCGCCCAAGGCTTCATAGAACCCCTTGAAGCAACGGCACTGCACATTGTCCACGCCACAGTCGCCGGGTTCATCGAAGCCTTTGAAAAGGGAGGTTTTACCAATGAAGGTGCCTCGTCGTTCAACCGGCAGATCCACGCGCGCTATGAAGGCATCCGAGACTATATCGTCTGCCATTACCGTATGAACGGTCGTCGCGATACGGCCTATTGGCGTGAAAATGCCGCCAACCAAAACCTCTCGGACAATTTGAAGGCGATCATGACGTGCTGGTTTCAAGGGGGCGATCTTGAAGCTGAAATTGCTGCGTTAGGCATCCAAAACTATTATGCCCCACTTTCCTGGCATTGCCTGCTCGCGGGCTATGGACAGTTTCCGGATAACGAAAAGATGGTCCCGCCCGAGCCAAATTTGCCGCTTGCAAACATGGCTGGCATTGACGATTTCATCACGCGCTGTGCAATGAATTTCACAGATCATGATGCGCAGCTCGCGTCACTCATTTAGGGGAGAAGAATAATGGCTATTTCAACCGGAAATGCGCCACCAACCGCAGGCGATGGGGCGGGGCTTGACGCTCCCGAGCTACGCCTTTTTGTGATGGCGCTATTTTTCATTTTTGGCGGAATCACCTCGCTGAATGACGTCATCATTCCCAAGTTAAAAGAGCTGTTCACGCTCAATTATACGCAGGCAATGCTGGTGCAATTTTGCTTTTTCACCGCCTATGCGGTTATCGGCATTCCGGGGGCCAAGCTGGTTAAGCGTATCGGCTATATGCGCGGAGCTGTCGCTGGGTTGCTGACCATGATGCTCGGCTGTTTGCTGTTCATTCCTGCTTCGATGAGTGCCACTTATGCCCTCTTTTTGCTCGCGTTGTTCGTGTTGGCTAGCGGCGTCGTGATCGTCCAAGTGGTGTCCAACCCGCTGATTTCATTGCTCGGGAAAAAGGAAACCGTCCACAGTCGGCTGACCTTTGCGCAGGCGTTCAATTCATTGGGCACTACGCTTTTTCCGATCGTCGGGTCGGTCTTGATTTTGGGCAGCCTAGCCTCCGTAAATGCCAGCCAGTTGAGTGGCGCAGCCCTCGACACTTATCGTACGGACGAAAGCCAAGCCATTGTTGGCGGCTATTTCGGCATTGCGGTTGCCCTAGCGATTGTTGCGACTGTGGTTTGGATGTTTCGCAATAAACTTAAGGGTGAAAGCCACGCTGCCAGCGAAGGATTGGGCGGCTTTGATCTGCTAAAGCGACCGCGCTTTGGCTACGGTGCCCTTAGCATCTTCCTTTATGTTGGCGCTGAAGTTGCCATTGGCTCCCTTATCGTCAGCTACCTGATGCAGCCGCATGTGATGGGCCTTCAAGAGCAGGCAGCGGGGAAGTTGATCGGTCTGTATTGGGGTGGGGCGATGGTTGGACGGTTCATTGGCTCAGTCGTTTTGCGCCTGATCAGCCCAGGCAAGGTGCTGGCGTTTGTGTCAGCGGGTGCGATCCTGCTGATTGCGATCTCAACCCAAACTAGCGGCACACTCTCTGGCTACAGCCTCTTGGCGATCGGATTGATGAACGCGATCATGTTTCCAACAATTTTCACCTTGGCCTGCGAAAACCTCGGCGCGCGTGCAGCAGATGGATCAGGTATTATCAACGTTGCAATTTTTGGCGGCGCAGTCATTCCACTTTTGACCGGTGCGATTGCCGACATCAGCGGTAGTCTCGCATATGCGCTGATACTCCCTGCTATCTGTTATGCCATCATCGCTGGCTTTGGCCTTTACGCACGGCGCGCTGCGCATTGATGCGGGGATCGCACATAATTGCGCGCTTAGCCCTGCTGCTGGCCTTAATGGTCGCCACACCTGCGGCAGCGCAGGTCATTCAGCACCCGCATCTTGATTGGACGCGGGATGCCAATATCTATGAGGTCAACATCCGCCAATATACGCCCGAAGGGACGATCAAGGCTTTTGTGAAGCATCTGCCGCGCCTCAAGCAGATGGGCGTGAAAATTCTTTGGGTCATGCCTGTTCAGCCGATCGGCGTGAAATACCGGAAAGGAACAATGGGCAGCTATTATTCAATCCGCGACTATACCGCCGTCAACCCTGAGTTCGGTACACTGGCGGACTTCAACCATATGGTCAAAACGGCGCACGCTCTTGGGATGAAAGTCATTCTCGATTGGGTCGCGAACCATACGGCTTGGGACAGTGCTTGGGCCATCGCGCACCCAGGCTGGTTCAAGCACAATGCCCAGGGCGAACTCACGTCCTACGAATATGACAATGGTCGTGAGATTGAATATTGGACCGATGTGATCGGCCTTGATTACCGTCAACCCGCCGTTTGGGATGCAATGATCGGAGCGATGAAATTTTGGGTGAAGGCGTCTGATATCGACGGTTTCCGCTGCGATGTGGCCAGCTTGATGCCAACGCCCTTCTGGCTCCGCGCCCGCGCAGAGCTCGACGCTGTAAAACCGATGTTCATGTTGGCCGAATCAAACGACCCCGCAATTCACGCAGCCTTCGATATGACCTATGATTGGAAGCTATTCGACACATTTGCAGATATCGCCAAAGGCAAGTCGGATGCCCGCGCGCTAGTAGCCTGGGTGCTACACGGTCAGGATGGTTTCCCACGAGACGCCTACCGCATGACTTTTACCAGCAACCACGACGTCAACAGCTGGCGGTGGAGCGATCAAGAATTGTACGGTGATCGGTTTGCGGTCTTCGCCGTGCTCGCCGCAACGCTTCCGGGCATGCCGCTCATCCTTGGCGGACAGGAAAGCAAGCTCGACAAGAAAATCGCCTTTTTTGAGAAGGACGCGATAAGCTGGAAATCATTTACCAATACTCCGCTTTATCAGAAACTCTTGCGGCTTAAAGCGCGCCATCCAGCGCTCCGTAATGGCGCCGAAGGCGGCGCAATTGAGCTGGTTGCAACCGGCAACAACAGTGTTTTTGCGTTCAAACGGACGAAGGGGCGTGACTCTGTGTTTGTGGCCGTTAATTTTTCCAATGATACAATATACGTGCCTCGTGTGCGTAGGGCCATTGCGCCTTGGGGGTTTCAAATCGTCGAGTAAGACCAACAGTTCAACACATGGCCTCGTCGTCTCGGGCCGTCCCTAAGCAGGGTTCTGATTCGACGTGTTGATATGAGGCTCTAGTGCTGACTGGTCCGCCAATGATGATAGATGGAGCGGAACAACACCGTAGCGAGCAGCAGCGCCCACCCGCCGATCAGGCACGCCCAACCGAGTTTGTCGATCCGGTAGCCGCCCACAAAGTCGGCGCGCACAACGAGCGGTGTTATTTCGAGCAATGCGCCGAGCATAAGCGCGGCAAGGCCCAAGAAACGAGGGCCAAAGGCAACGCGCTGCAACTCTGCCTGATAATTCGCGCGCCCTGCCGGGTGAGACAGATCTGGCGGGGGCAGCTTGGAGAGCATGGCGGTCGCGACTCCTGAAAAACAAGGTTAATACGCGCAATCCTAACACCGGGCTTTGCGGAATGCCAAGAGCAAGCGGCAAAGAATTATCGATCAAAGCGCGGGCTTTGGACCCCCATAACGCCAATTAAAGCTAGCTTCTTGAAATCCAATGCGCCCGAATGAAATAGACTCCAACGAGCAACCCCATAACAACGCAAAAGGCAACGACGCCCCAGAACGCCCAAGGGGCGTGCGCGAAGGGAATGCCGTCCACATTCATGCCCAAAAGGCCTGTAAGAAAGGTCAGCGGCAAAAAAACAAGTGCGATAATTGAAACAAGAAGGGCGCGGCTATCAATCTGTTCTGCGCGCAAATCAGTCAACTGATCGTGCATCAAAGCCGCGCGTTCGCGCACCGACTCGAGCTCCTCAGCCATGCGCGCCGCCCGGTCTGCGGCTTCGCGCAAGTGAAGCCTGTCTTGCTTATCGAGCCAGTCATGCGGCACTGCCGCGAGCGCTTCGAGCGCTGTCCGTTGCGGGATCACAAACCGTCGATACGCGATCGCACGCGATCGCGCCGAGGACACGCGGTGACGGCTTGCAAGCGCCCCAGGTTGATCGAGCGCCAGCTCACACGTGTCAAGTTCATCGCCAATATCGGCAATATGGGGATTGAGTTGCTGGGTAATTGTATCAGCAAAGGCCGCGATCAAATCTCCTGGGTCCTTGATGCCGCCAGCCATAAAGGCACCGATCACCGGCTCAAGAAAAAGGGGTGAACGGTAGGTGAAAGAAATCACGCGCCGCGCCTCAACCCAAAGCCGGATCGACACAAGAGGATCGGGATCATCATCGGGCGTTTCCCCTAATCCGCGCAGATTGATGAGGACGCCGTGTGTAAAGGATTCGCAACGCGGCCTTGTTTCAGCAGCAACTAGCGCATTGCGGGCAACCTCTTCGATCGTCTGTTCAGCGCTTAGCCACGCGCGTGATTCGGCTTTTCGCCCATCAAAATGGAGCCAATGGAGCGCGGCACCACCGGGCGTATCGCCGTCTGCAAACGGCAGTTCTGATGCCTTGTCCTTGTCGAAGAGAAACGAACGCATTAGATTTTGTCCAGAAAGAGAGAAAGGCCCGGCACACGGTCTGTTGGCGGTTTTGTGATCATTGCGCGCACTGCATCCGCCCTTCCTCGGTCAAGGATGGCCGACGCAATCAGCGGATGGTGAAAGATGCGGTCTGCCTTGCCCAAGAGGCGCGCCTGCCGCAGCGTGAGATCGTCTGGATCATCCGAAGCAATTTGAAGAATGGTGAGTTGATCAACGGCCAGCTGATCTCTGGTCTCCAGCCAAAGGTCAACCGAAGCTGACGAGCGCGATTGCAATGGATCAAGCGGCCCGCCGGGATCAAGCGCGGCATCTAACGCTAAGCGTCGCACGCGCGCATCGGGCCAACGCGCCTTCATCTCCCCGCGCACAGAGGCCAAGCGAGCGGCGAGCTTCCCAAGGTCCGACGGGAGGAGCGCCTCAAGCCGAATACGCAAGGCCTTGGCCAATCCCGCCGATGCCCCCCCTGTTCCTATGGCGATCAGCACTGGCGAGCGGTCAACAATCGCAGGCAAGGTGAAGTCACACAAAGCAGGCCGATCAACGGCGTTTACAAGGATGCCGCGTGCCTTCAGGCGGCCCACGGCTTCTGAGGCTTGCTGGTCATCGTCAAGCGCCACAACCGCGAGCGCAGCATCAGCGCTTTCATCAACACACATAGCGCCTGCACGCTCGAAAAGTCGCCGCTTGGCTTGTGCCGCTTCTCCTTGGCCAATCACAATAACGGGCCGACCGCATAGACGAACAAAGAGCGGGAGGCTGTGCATGTTTATTTGACCGCCCAAAGCAGATAGGGCGATTTTGCGGGCAGTGGGAGGGGTGCGAGCCAAGCTGGGATTTTGCCGCGCTTGAGCTGCGCGTAAAAGCCATCTGGCGCGCGCGCACTGTTAAGCGTCGCCTCTGCCATATTCGGGCAGAGCAAAAGCAGCGTCGCCTTGTGGCGCTTGATGAGCGCATGGGCTTCATCAGCCGTACCGCTAAACGCGCGGTGCACATCAACAATGGCATCGTCGTTGCGGTGATAGGGCCCTGCAATCGCGCTGTGGTGTGTCATCGCAATCAAACGCGGCGAGAGATCAACAAAAGTGAAGATGATCGCCTTGGGCAGCGCACCGATCGTCCGCAAATTGCTCGCCGCTGTACATTGGGAAAAGGCATTAGAAATGAGCTTCTGGTTTGGAGAGGATTTGGTCGACGGGAAGAGCGGCGGGAAAACCGCCGTAATCAAACCTGAAATCGTCAGAAAGGCGAGGATGACGCCAAAAGTTCGGATGAGCACATGCCGCGACGCCCGCAGCGCGAGCAACACCGACCAAGCGAGCGCCGTCGCGCCTGGAATGCCCAAGAGCTGCGCAACCGGGCCAACGCGCGTTTGCCAAAAGAGCATCGCAAGGGCAGCAGCACAGAGCAGCGTTAACGGTAGCCAAAGACTATTGATCAGAGGGGTACGGTCTTGCTTAAGGCGAATAAGGCCCCCAATCAGCCCCATGATGGGCAAAGCAATGACGTTTGTCGCGGCCGTAAAGCCCTGTTCATAGAGCGGCTTCACCTCGCGTATGTTTTGAAACCACAGCTTATAGGCTTCCTCAGAAAGCCCCTCTGGCCGCGATAG
>JBEGTP010000212.1:0-5962 GCA_041179365.1 Pseudomonadota bacterium | reverse complement strand
CATCAGCTCGATGCCATCCGGAAACCGATCATTAAACTTGGTCAGGCGCTTTTTGATTGCCTTCGACACCACCATGTGGGGCACAAAGAGCGCCACAAAAACACCCACGATTAGGCCGAGTTTTAGCGGAAAGCTCTTAAGCGTAAAGCCGATGACAACAAAGACAAGGAGCCCAACCGAAGCCAACACATATTGTTTGACGGTCCAGCTCTTGCCTGTGCGCTCAAGCCTTTTTTCAAGAGCCGCCCGGTTCGGAACGAGGTTTGTCCCGCCGACAATTTTCTTGTTTGGGCGCGACGCGATGGCCCTGCGCATTGTTGCTTCGGCAACGCCGCCATTGTCAAGCGAGCGATCCTTGATGCTGTTTAAGCGGCGCGCGCCTTCCTTCGATTGCGAAGGGCCGGACAACGCAATTATAAGCATAACCAGCGTAAGAAATACGCCGCCGCCCATGATGATCATTTGTATTGTCGGCATCAGGTTTGCTCACTTCAAACAAAGGGGCGTCGGCCGTCGGAAAGCGGCGACCGATAGGCTTCGTTAGGCCGCTGGGGCTTTTTCCTTTTCAGACTTGGCTTTCGACTTGCCCAGTTTGAAGCCTGAAAACTTGCTCATCAGCGACGATGATTTTCCACTTGAGGCTTTCGAGGATGCCGCTTCGGCAACATCATCACTGTCATCGGCGTGGGCCAGCATGCGCTTGGCGATATCACCAATGCCATTACCAAGCTTTGATCCCTTACCGGCTTCGGCAACAGACTTGCCGAGCTTGGCAGCCTGGCTGACAACTTTGGCGTCAAAAGGCAGAGCAAAGTCAACTTTGCGTTCGATTGAAGCTTCAAAATCCTTGCGTGAAATCTCGGGGCTTCCGCTGCTTGCGACGCGGTTCAGAACCACAAAAACCGATGATTGCGGCGCGTTTGATTTTAGCCAAGACAAAAGGCGTATCGAATCACGCGCCGAAGCCAGTGTCAGTTCAGCCACAAGAATGGTCACGTGTATATCGTTCATCAGGTGTGGATGCTGCACCAGCATGTTGCGCGGCAAATCGACCATGGTCACTTCAAACGCGGTCCGCATTTCTTCTTGAAGTTGATAGAATGCGCCGCCATCGGTCATGATGGCCTGATTGATGGGAGCTTCCGCTGAGAGGATCGCCAGTTTTTCATTGGCCTTGACCATTGCGCGCTCGATAAACAGACCGTCAATGCGGCTTGGATTTTCAATAGCATCGGTCAGGCCTCGCCCTGGTTCCAGATCAAGCGTTAGAGCGCCTGTTCCAAAGTGGATGTCAAGATCAAGGAGTGCTGAGGAGCGGTGCTCGCGCTCGCTGCAAAGCCAAGCGAGGGAAGTAGCAAGGCTTGATGCTCCGACCCCACCCCGAACACCAATGACCGCCGCCATCAAGTGTGGACGCTCAACTTGGGCTTCCACGTGGCGCGGCGCATTCAAGAGATTTTGAGCATTTGCGATCGAATCTCGAAACTGATCAGCGTTGAAGGGCTTCAGGAGGTAGTCCTGAATGCCGCTCGACAGCAAATCCCGATAAAGACGCACATCGTTAACGAGCCCGGCTGCAATAACAACCGTTCCGGGTTCACACACTTCGGCCAGCGCGTTGATGTCATTCAGTGGGTCGCCTGATTCAGACAGATCGACAAACAAAATGTTGGGGCTCGCTGAAACGGAGAGCGACTGCACGGCATTGCGCAGGCCACCCTTCATGACTTTTTCAGCCGCCCAGCCCATTTCAGCGCAGACGGGCCGGATCAAATCGGCAGTCGACTCATCGCAAACATAAGCTGCAAAAGGGTCGCGCAGCGAGGTGCCGCGTGAGGGAGACCATGGCGCGTTCATTAGTTGCTCACCTTTTCTGAAGTCAGGCCGCCCGCGCCTGTATTGGCACGTTCACGGTGGGTTTTGATGGCTTTGGCCGAAGTTGCGGAATCACCCGCTCCGTCGCTCTGTCTGCCTTCAAGCAGGTCGAGAGGATCCGCGACCATTCGCGCTAGGTTCGTGTTGACCGCGCAGCCATATGAAGATGACATGTGGTTGCCATAATTGACTGCGTCAACGCGGCTCTGGTCTGGGCACCCAGGCACATCCGCCGTCATGCGACTGACGATGACACGGACATATCCGGCTGGAATTTGACCCTGTGTGATAGGGTATGCGGGCTCCAGGAGAAGGCCGCGTCGCGCTGCAAGCGTGCCAACAATTTGGCGCGCGCCTGACACATCGCCTGCTCCGTTGGGGTCGATCGAAATGCGATCGCCGTAACCAATTTTGAGCGAGTCAAACCAACCAGAGAGTCTGGTTGTATCGTCAGGATTGACGGCACTGCCATCGGAAGCAAAGTCAAAGACATAATCGGCGCGAGACACGACCGGCTGATGGACTGATTCTAAGCCGCGGTTTGGCGTGCCCGTGCAGCCGGTAAGGCTTGCGGTCAGGGCGCAGAGAAGGATGGAAGCGCTTTTCATGCTCATTGTGATATTCCTCTTTGCTTACTTAATTGCCAAAACCGGGCGCTGGATCATTGATCGCGTCTGCCTTGCGGCGGCGCTTTGGCTGATCTTGGTTGGGCTGCTGCGCTTGCGGGGCAGACCCATCGGCTGGAATGGTCGCGGGTGCACCCATAGTGGGGACAGGGCGGGGACCCACGCTGCCATAGCCCTGCTGCTGACCCATGATGATGTGCTCAGCATCCGAGCCTGTCTTGATGCCGTCGGTTGGCAGCGCAATTTCACCTGCAGAAACCGGGTTCACCAAATATGGCGTGACCACGATGACCAATTCGCTTTCGCTTCGGCGAAACTGATTTGAGCGAAAGAGCGCCCCAAGAATGGCAAGATCGCCGATACCGGGAACTTTTTCGATGACGTTGCTCTGCGTATTCATCAACAAGCCGCCGATCATGAACGACTGGCCCGAGCCGAGCTCGACCGTTGTTTCAGTCCTGCGGGTTGTAAGCCCGGGAACGGCAAAACCGTTAAGTGTTACGGCGCTCGCATAGTTTAGCTGCGAAACCTCGGGGCGGACGCGCATCGCGATCCGACCGTTAGACAACACAGTTGGTGTAAACGCGAGGCTGACGCCGTATTGCTTATATTCAACCGATATCTGGCCTTGACCTTGCGAGATCGGGATCGGAATTTCACCGCCTGCAAGGAAACTTGCCGTTTCACCTGAAAGCGCGGTCAGCGTTGGCTGCGCAAGCGTTGTCGACAGGCCATTGCTCTCAGCGAGGTCAAGGGCACCCAAAAGATCGAGGCCTAATAGGCTTCCCCCGCCCGAAAGCGCTGCACCGATCGCGCCGTTAGCCGCGTTCGAGAGGTTGAAAGTTGGCTTGACCGCACCCGTTACTGGGTCTGTCGCAGTGCCAATTGTCCCGACGTCTCGGCCTTGGCGAATGCCAAATTTGAAGCCACTCGACCGATCCTGTGACACAAGGTTGACGCCGACCTTCTTCATGAAATCGCGGTTCACTTCTGCAATCCGCACTTGAAGGTTGACGGTCAATGGCGTCGCAGTCCGCAAACGGCTGACGACTTCTACATCTTTGCCCAAAAAGGCTTTTGTCAGGCGCTCAGCCTCTTCCGCATCTTCAGGCGTTGCCACTGTGCCGGTGAGCAGCACAAGGCCGTTCATTGAAGTCGCCTTGATCTGCGCTTCAGGCATTGCCATCCGCAACATGTCATCGAGCGAGTTCACATTCTGCCCAACGCGGACGTTGGCCGAAAAGACCACACGGCCGTCGCGGGTTGTCGCAAAAACGCTCGATTCGCCGGACGTCTTCGCGAAGACATAAATCTGGCGCGGCGAACGAACCTGGACATCGACCACTTCGTCGTTGGAGATCACAACATCGCTAATCGCAACAGGCAGATTGATAATTTGGCCGCGACCAACTGACATCGCCAATTCGGTGTTAGCGCGCTGTGTGACGACCTGGGCAGTAGCCGAGCTCGAAGGGACGGCCACGCTAGCCATGCTGGCTGCGAGAGCCGTGGCTGCGGCGAGCGCAGCGCGCGTTCCGCTATTCATTGAGTGAAGTTTCATGATCAGTTACCCCCGAGTTCGACTTCTTGTTTCTTTCCAGCGCGCCAGATGAAGACAACAGGTGCCTTTTCTTGTGGCGCTGGGGCAGACTGCCCTTGGCTTGGACTGCGTGGACGCGATGCTGGGCGACCTCCGAAAGGATCTCCGCCATAGGCTGATGGCGCGCCACCTTTGACCATTCCACGAGCAAACGACTGGCCGATTTCTTCAGCGCGCTGAGACACGGGCTTGTGATAATCCACAGATGGCGTGCGTGAGCGGAAGCGTGAAACATCTCCGCCGGTCTGATAGCTTCCGCCAGTATCGAGCGGACGGGCTGAACCTGCTGAGATCATTGCTTTTTCAGATTTGCTGTCTGTCCCGTTGGGAACCGTCACTTCACCCGAGGCGATTGCACGCTCAAGATCAGCGGCGTTATCAGCAATGGAGCGCAAGGAGAGCGTGAGCTTGCCCATGCTTTGGGCGACAACCACTTTTTCAGCAATGCGCGGCGTCACTTCAAGCGTCACCGAGGTAAAAACCTTCACGATTTGCTCGCCCTTTTCGTCGGTCGAAACAGTCCGCTGATCGGTTGCAAGGACGCGTACATTGCGGAGAATGGTTTCAGAGACCGCGAGGTCGTCGGCTGAGCCTTTGCCTTCAATTTCTTGCGTGAGGATCAAATCGACGCGGTCGCCTGGAAAAATGAAACCTGCAACGCCACTTTGCGATGTTGTTTTAATTGTAACAGCGCGCATGCCTGGCCCGAGAGCAGCGGCTAGGAAGCCGCGATCACCTGGTTTCACGAGCGCACCCTGCGTCAATGGCTGTCCGGCAGTCACGGGCGAACGAACAACAGTACCGTTTAGCGACTCGACTTCAAACTTGCCTTTGAGGAAGTAGGCCCCCTCAACAAGTTCCTTCGGCCAAGGCTGATAGCGATAGCTATCTGGCCCGACGATCGTTCCGACTTGTAGCGCACGGGTGGCAACCAATATCTGCGGGCCATTTGGCTTCGCAGGCATCGCCGCCGCATTGGCTGCTGGAGCAGAGGCTCCGGCAAACATATTTTTGGCCATAAACGCGGTTAAACCCGCAAAGAGCAAAGCTCCGACCAAAAGTGCAATCTTTTTAGCATCCATGACGCGTATTCCCCTTGCCGCGCAACCGAGAGAGTTGACGGCTTTTAATCATCCAAAATGGTTAAGATTTCGTTCGTAGACCGCCCAAATTCCGGCGGTGGCAATTGCAACCCCATATGGGACCTCAATTTTTGATGAGAGTTTCAAAATTTTGTGTCGCGCCATGAAGATCAGCGTCAGCACGCCGCCGAGAATGGACATGACCATCAAAAGCCGGACCATTGGGACAATTTGAAACCATAAGGCGAGCGCGCCTAACAGTTTGACATCGCCGCCGCCCATGGCGTTCATGGCAAAGAAAAGGACGAAGACCCCAAAAATTATGGCCGCAAAGCCAAATTGCACTGCCATATCGGGCCAGATGGCCATGCCGCTCGTCCACCAAGACGCGATACCGAGCAGCGCAATCAACCCATTGACCCAATTGGGAATGGTGCGCGAATGCAGGTCACTTGCCGCGACCAGCACGAGGAGTGGAATGAGCGCTACATAGGGCGCGATCAGAAGAGCTTGTCCAGTCATGATCCAAAGCTGTAAGGGCAATGTCCTAACAAAATGGTAACCATGGCAGAGACAACCGCACTTCCAATTAATCGGCGCATTCCAGACGCGGCTGCGATAGGAACGCTAATGACGGCTGATGGGTGGCCGCTGCGCGTTTTCGATTGGCCAGCGACCGCCCCGGCAAAGGGTAGCATCCTGTTTCAAACCGGGCGCGGGGACTTCTTTGAAAAATATCTGGAGACCTTTGAGCATTGGCATAATGCTGGTTGGGGCGT
>JBEGTP010000211.1:0-4557 GCA_041179365.1 Pseudomonadota bacterium | reverse complement strand
CCGCGAAGGCGGGCTTTTCGGGCTCAAGGACTTTATGGAAGTCAAGTCGATCAGCGGCCTTCCCGTTTGAACTACTGACCATTTCTTAACCATATTTGCCTAAAATGGGGGCCATGGTCGTTTGCCGTGGCTCCCTTTTTTTGTCGCTGGCCGTGCTCCTTGCGGGGTGTATCCCATCGCCTGACGCGCCGCCAAAACGTCCCGAAGCTGCAAAGGCTGCGCTCCCCAATAATCCGGAGATCTTAGCCTGTATGAGTGACCTTGCGCGGGCAGGGGCGCACTTCTCCTTGTTGCCAGATTATTATGCTGGTCACTGCTCAGCGACGAATGCGATCAAGCTGGTTAGCATCGGCATTCCGATCACAAACCTAGGGGCAACACGATGTGGCACGGCCCGCATATTTGCGGGCTGGATCCACGCCCCCGTTCGAAAGGCCGCGCGCGAGGTCTTTAGAAAATCGGTTATTCAGGTTGAAACAATGGGCAGCTACTCTTGCCGTAATGTCAAAGGAACGGCATCAAACCGCTTGTCGGAACATGCATTTGCCAACGCAGTTGATGTTTCTGGCTTCATCCTATCGGACGGTCGCCGCATCACTGTGGAAACTGGCTGGTCGGGCGATGAAGACGCTGCGCGCTTCCTGCGGCTTATCCGCGATGCGGCCTGTCAGCGGTTTTCCACTGTCCTCAGCCCCGACTATAACGCGGCCCATTACAACCATTTGCACTTCGATATGGCGGACACAAAGCCCTATTGCCGCTAACCAACCGAGCCCTTAGAAAGATCCAGATGACAAACAAAAAAATACCTGCACGCCTCTTCGCGCGCGCCGCCCAAGATGCTGAAACCGCGAAACACGGTCTTTCGACCCCGCAAACAGAGAGCCCCTCCTATCGGCTCGCCTATCAGGATACGGACTTTCTCCTCCGAGAAGATTTGCGTCCTGTGCGTTTTCAGCTTGAATTGCTTAAGCCGGAATTGCTGCTCGATGAGGCGAAGATTGCATCGACATTCGTCATGTATGGCTCGGCACGCATTCCAGAGCCCGGGGTTAAATCGACAAACGCCGACCCCGCCATCGCTGCGCGTTTAGAGGCGAACGCGAAATATTATGATGAAGCGCGCAAGCTTGCCCAGATTGCGAGTAAGATTCCGCGCGATGAAGATGGTGAGCGCCACTTCGTGGTTTGCTCAGGCGGTGGTCCCTCAATTATGGAGGCGGCCAATCGCGGTGCAGCCGATGTCGGCGCAGAATCGATTGGGCTCAACATCGTTTTGCCGCACGAGCAAGCGCCAAATCGTTATGTGACACCGTCGCTCAGTTTTCAGTTTCACTATTTCGCGCTCCGAAAAATGCACTTTCTTTTGCGTGCGCGTGCGCTCGCGGTCTTTCCGGGCGGGTTTGGTACTTTTGATGAAATGTTTGAGCTGCTGACGCTCATCCAGACTGGCAAGATCAAGCCAATGCCCGTCATGCTGTTTGGCAAAAGCTTTTGGGAGCGCGTTGTAAGCTTTGAGGCGCTCGTTGAAGAAGGCGTGGTCAGCGTGAAAGATTTGAACATCTTCCGCTACGTTGAAAGCGCAGAAGAGGCGTGGGATTATGTCCGCGCTTTTTACAACAAGGGCTGATCTGCGCTATTTGGCGGGCGCTGCGGCCGCATCAGCCTTTGGGGCTGCTGGTAGCGGCAGATTAGACCCCTGCGTGTTGATATAGGCGATCAGGTTCGCGCGGTCCGTGCCTTTGGAAAGGCCCGCAAAATTCATTTTCGTGCCGTCGATGAATTTCTTGGGCGATGTGAGCCACGCGTTGAGCGCGTCAAAATTCCAATTACCACCCTTGGCAGCAACAGCTGCCGAGTAAGAAAAGCCCGGCAGTTTTCCAATCGGGCGACCAAGCAGGCCATGCAGGTTCGGCCCCTGGCCATTCGCACCGCCCGCTGTAATCGTGTGGCACGCGGCGCATTTCGTAAAGAGGCCTTCGCCCGCCGCAGGATCAGCCGTCTGCAAAAGCGTCGCAATCGGAATTTCGGGGACGCCAGTGGGGGCCGTCTCGACGACTTCTACCGGAAATCCGCCTTTTTCGCCCTCTTCATGCTTGAACAACTCGCCAGACAGGATGGTAAAACCTAGCGCCGCAATGCCCGCGCCCAATACCCAGCCCGCAATCGTGTTGAAATTGTCGTCCATGCCCGTCTCATTCCCTGTTGGAATCTGTGAATCGCCGCCGCTTTAGTCACAGCGGCAGTGCCTTGCAAGCCAAGCTTGCGGGGAAGGTGCTGCGCCGCTAAGCGCGGGATCGCAATGGACCGTTACCCCGCCCCCGCTCGCCCTATCGTCGCTGCACTCGAAGCTGAGGCTGCCCGTGATCCCAAGCGCGCCGTTGCGTTTCAGGGCGCGCCGGGCGCAAATTCGCATATAGCGGTTAAATTGGCGCGGCCTGAAGGCTATGCGCTGCCCTGCTTCAGCTTTGAAGACGCGATTGATGCGGTGCAAGAGGGTCGCGCGGGGTCTGCGATGATCCCGATTGAAAACTCACTGCACGGCCGTGTTGCCGATATTCACTTTCTCCTGCCCGAATCTGGGCTGGTGATTACCGGCGAATATTTTTTGCCAATCCGCTACGCCTTGATGGGCACGGGCGCGATTCAGGGCGTCAAGCAAGCGATAAGTCATCCCCAAGCGCTTGGCCAATGCCGAAACTGGCTAAGGGCGCGCGGGATTGAGCCTGTCCCATATCCCGATACCGCAGGCGCGGCTGCGCGTGCCCTTGAATTGCAAGACCCGAGTATCGCTGCGATTGCGCCGCCCGGCGCGGCTGCGATTTACGGGCTGGGTACACTTGCTGAGGGACTTGAGGACGCAGACGACAATATGACACGCTTTGTTATCCTCGAGCGGTCGCGCACGCCCGCACGAAACGAGGGCGAGGTGATGACGACCTTTATCTTTGAAGTGAAGAACGTTCCTGCCGCGCTTTACAAGGCGCTTGGGGGCTTCGCGACGAACGGCGTCAACATCACCAAGCTCGAAAGCTATCAACGCGGCACCAGTTTTTCGGCAACAACCTTTTTTGCCGATATTGTCGGTCATCCCGAAGATGCAGCGGTGGCGCGTGCGCTTGAAGAACTCAGTTTCTACTCGCGTTCGCTCCGCTTGCTCGGTACCTATCCGCAAGCCCGCAAACGCGGCGAATAAGCAGGGGGATTTATGGACGATACCAACGCGGCATCTGCGCCGAGCACACGGCCCTTCCCAAGTTTTTGGTGGTCGATTATCTGGATCATCCTCTATTTTGCTGGCCAGCTTCTGATTTCAATGCTTGCTTACGGGGTTGCAGCGGCGCGTGACCCAGAGCTGGTTAAAGCCTTTCTTGATCCGCGGACGAAAACAGACCCCAATTTTATCATGCCCTATATCGCGGTGCCGACGCTTTGGGCTCTCGTCATCTCTGGATTGCTCTTTTTCTTCGGGATTTGGCTCTATTTGCGAAAAGATGACCGTTTGACGCAGATCGGCCTGATGCAATGGAGCCGGCTCCCGTTTCTGCATACGCTTGGTCTCGGTGCCGCTCTGATTGGCGGTGCTACGGTCTTCAACATCGGCTTTGGGGAGGTTCTAACCTATTACTTCGGACCCGGGTTTGAGCCGCAAGATGCCGTTCTTAAACTCCTGAGCGGTATTGATCCGACGCCCCTCAATATCACGCTGCGCTTTGCCGCCGTCGCGCTTATTGCGCCGCTTGCCGAAGAATTATTATTCCGGGGGCTTCTGCAGAAATCACTCATGAACAAGATGGGCCCAACGGCTGCGATCTGGCTTGCCGCTCTGCTCTTTGCGGGCGCACATATGCAACTTTACGCCACGCCAATGCTCATGGTTTTGGGCGCAGCCTTCGGTTATCTCTATTATAAAACAGGGTCGCTCCGCACAAACATCGCGCTCCACATGATCAACAATGCAGCCGCGCTTTTGATGCTGCCCTCGAGCTAGGGCTTGCGCCGGATTGGCACCGGAATGTTGCAGATATCAGCCCCGCCCGCAGGCTTGATGAAGAAGGGGTCCCGCCGGTTCGCGCGCGCGTCGGCGTATTTGGCGAAGGTCGCGCTTTCGGTGGAGAGATATTGGAAGTGCGGTGGGGCAGCCATCTCGCTGCCGAGGCGAACTGATGTGATTGGCACCCGTTCTTCCGCACTCTCATAGAAACCGAGTGCACCCGTCCCGCGCGGGAGGCTGGAAAGATGCTCGATCCCCTCAATCACCCGGCCGACCAGCGCGATGTTGCGATCCAGATGGCGCGGGGCGTGGCCGATCACAGTATAAAGTTCGGCACCGGTGCCGGTATCAGGCGAAAGGCCGCGACCTACGCCGACCATGCCGTAGCAGTGGACGGGCCAAAGTTTCGCTCGTTCCAAGGACGGCGAATATCTAACAGCTTCATCGATCCTGTGGGATTTCGATTTTTTAGCCTTTTTCACTGGCAACAAGAGTGGCAACTCGGATTTAGGCTGAAGTGCGACAGGCCATCCAAGCGCAAATGCGGCACCCAAGCCGGCCTG
>JBEGTP010000210.1:0-6157 GCA_041179365.1 Pseudomonadota bacterium | reverse complement strand
AGCCAGTAACCGACGATGAGCTGAAGCGCGCGCTGGGGCCAATGCGTGAAAATCTATCGCGCGCAACAAGCGGCAAATGGTTCTGGATGACCCAGCTTGCAGGGTCGAGCAGCGATCCGCGTCGCATTGCCGTGTTACGGAGCTGGCCATCGGATCTTGAAAAAATCACCGCTGCCGATGTGCAGGCCGCCGCCGCAAAATATCTGCTGCCAGGCAAGGGCTTTTCCTTTGTGGTGCTTCCGGCAAAAAAGAAGGCAAAAGCAGCGTAACGAATTTGCAGTGATCGCAGTGGCTAAAGAATGCGCGGCGCGGCCAAGACCTTGAGGACCGCCTCTAGCGCCTCGGGTGCGGTGGCCATGGCGAAATGGCCGCAGTGTATTTCAATGGCTTGATCGCGCTCGTCGGGTTCGCCCTTCGCCGATTCCGCTGCGATGACCCCGTCGCGCGCCGACCAGATCGCGGTCGTGCGAACGGGCGGCTTGGCGGCGCGTTCAAAGAGGAGCGGCGGGGCATCGACCTTGTGATCAGCGATGAGTTCATAAAGCGGCCAGGCCCGGTTCGCGCGCGGGTCGCCAGAAAACGGACTGCCAAGCGTGATGACCTCAGCGACCCTTTGCGGCGCATGATGGGCATAGGCACGCGCAATAAGCCCGCCCATGCTCCAGCCGATGAGCGTCACTGGCGCGCCTTCGCGGCGCATCACAGCGTCGACCCGCTCTCCGAATCGGTCTAAAATATCGGCCTTGATTGGCATGTTGCGGCCCATGCCCCATCCGTAAGTGCGGTATCCCGCGGCCTTGAGCGTCCGGCGAAGCATGGCTGTTCTGCGGTCACTGGTAAAAAGCCCCGGAACGACAATGACCGGGCGACCGTCTCCGGGCAGGGCTCGCGCCAGTCGCTGTTCGGCAAAGCGCCCGCGCACCCAATCTCCCAAGATCCGCGCTTCGCCAAAAATATGCTTGAGCGCGGGAACGGGAGGTCTTGTTTCCATTCGCCAGATATATGATCTAGGGCGTCGCAATGCCACCCATCGAAACGACAGACACCTCAAATCTTGATTTCGCCGTGATGCGGCGATTCCTGCCGTATCTATGGCCCAAGGATCAGCCCGCGCTGCGCCTGCGTATTGTCTTTGCCTTGCTGCTCGTGCTGATTTCCAAAGGCGTTCAGATCAGCATGGGCTTTCTTTACGGCGCGGCGATTGATCGGATGACGCCGGGCCATGAGGCTGCGGCTATGCTCGCGGTTGCGCTTGTTGCGGCTTATGCTGGTGCCCGCTTCAGCGGCGTGCTCTTCGACAATCTGCGTAACACGGTGTTTGAACGCGTGGGCCAAGATGCGACCCGGCGGCTCGCGGTCAATGTGTTTGAACACCTCCACCGCTTGTCGTTGCGCTTCCATCTCTCGCGGCGGACGGGTGCGGTGACCAAGGTGATCGAGCGCGGAACGAAAAGCATCGATATCATGCTTTACTTCCTCCTCTTCAACATCGCCCCAACGGTCATTGAACTGATCGCTGTCTCGATCATCTTCTGGCGCAAATTCGGTCTTGGGCTCGTGGTTGCGACGATTGTGATGGTGGTGGCCTATATTCTCTTTACGCAAAAAGTGACCGATTGGCGCAATGCGCTGCGGCAAGAGATGAACGATCTTGATACGCAAACGGTCGCGCGCTCGGTCGATAGCTTGCTCAATTATGAAACGGTGAAATATTTCAACGCCGAAGCGCGCGAAGCCGATGCTTACGGCGAAGTGGCCAAAGCGTGGGCGAATGCCGCGGTTAAATCAGAAAATTCGCTTGCCTGGCTTAATGTCGGACAATCGCTGATCACCAATCTGATGATGGCAGGCGCGATGGGCTATTCGGTGCTGGGTTGGTCGCGGGGTCTTTACAGCACAGGCGATGTGGTTCTGGTCAATACGCTGCTCGCGCAGCTGTTTCGCCCGCTTGATATGCTGGGCATGGTTTACCGCACCGTGCGCCAAGGCTTGACCGATATGGGCGCAATGTTTGATTTGATCGACACGGAAACCGAAATCAAAGACGCAGTTGGTGCAAAGCCTCTCGCGATTTCGGGCGGGCGGGTTGCCTTTGAAGATGTAAAATTTTGCTATGAGCCCGAACGGACGATCCTGAACGGGCTTAGCTTTTCCGTGCCCGAGGGCAAAACCACGGCCATTGTCGGCCCCTCCGGCGCGGGCAAATCAACCATCGCGCGCCTTTTGTTTCGGTTTTATGATGTCACCGGCGGCCGCATCACCATCGATGGGCAAGATCTGCGCGACGTGACACAAGCAAGCTTGCGCGCCAGCATTGGCATTGTGCCGCAGGATACCGTCCTCTTCAACAACAGCATTGGCTATAATGTTGGCTATGGACGCGAGGGCGCATCGCAGGCTGAAATCGAAGCGGCGGCGCGCGGTGCTGCGATCCACGGCTTTATTTCGGCGCAACCCAAGCAATATGAAACGCCAGTTGGCGAGCGCGGCTTAAAGCTCTCTGGCGGCGAAAAGCAGCGCGTCGCGATCGCGCGGACTCTGCTCAAAGATCCGCCGATCCTCATCCTCGATGAAGCGACGTCAGCGCTCGATAGCCGGACCGAGAGCGATATTCAGGCCACGCTCGATACCGTGGCAGAGCGCCGCACGACGATCATTATTGCGCACCGGCTTTCAACAATCGTCAATGCTGATGAGATCATCGTGCTTGATCACGGACAGGTTGCAGAACGCGGAACGCACGCGGCCTTGCTCCGCGAACAAGGCCTGTATGCAGAGATGTGGATGCGCCAGCAGGCCGAACGCGAAGACGCCGTCGAAGCCGCAGAATAGGGCCGCTGAAGAACGCTATCCTACCGGACGATGAAGGTGACGGCGCGGCGCTCCAAATCAGTTGCCGTGAGCGCGACCTGAAGGCTGTCGCCCGGTTTTGCTAGCGGCGCAGCCACGCGTGCAACGACGGGCAAGTTACTAAGCTGGATGCGCGCGCCGCGCTCATCGACTTCGGTCACGACAGCCGCAAAGACCTCGCCTTCGCGTCCCTTGAGCATGACGCTTTCAGCAAGATCAATCACCGCGCGGTCGAGTTGACCGCTCAAGGCCCCCGCACGCGCCATCACGTCAGGCAATTTGGGGAAGGCCTGCACAACGGCGTCGGGAACCGGCTTTCCGTTAGCAAGCGCAAGCGCCGCACGAATGACATAGCGATCAGCAAGACGGCGCAGCGGCGCGGTCGCATGCGCGTAGGTTGCTGCCATTGCTGCATGCCAAGGGACCACACCCTCTTGCCAAGGGGTGTAGGATGCGCCTTTGCCTGCGCGCCGGATCGCAAGGCTGAGGGCGGCTTGCTTTGACTCTGTGAGATCGAGCGTCCGGCCATACGCCTCGAGCGAAAGCGCGGCGGGCCAATTGAGACCGTAAGCGCGCGCCGTCATCCGTAGCCGCGCAACGGCGGCATCATCGGGCGCGGCCATCACGCGAAAAAGCCCCGTTTGGTGCGCGAAGAGCAACTTTGCTACTGCGAGATTCGTCGCCAATGACATGGCTGCATTTTGCGTTTCCGAAACAAGCGTTGGCGCAAAAACAAGGGCAAATTGTCCGCCGCCAAGTGACGATACTTCTTGCTCGGGCGGGTCAACACGGGCTGCGCCGCGCCGGACCTCTGCGGCCAGAATGCGGCTTGCCAGTGCGTCAAATTCAGGCGGAAGGTCGCTGGCGCGCACCTTATCATAGGCAAGCTTGGCCCGGCTTTTGATGAGCGCCCGCTCAACCCCTTGCAGCGCCACTTCGCCGTCCGGCGCAACTGAGACGGTAAACACAATCGCCGCGCGCGGCCCATTTGGCAGTAGGCTCGCCGCCGCCTCGCTCAAAACAGGCGGATAAAGGCTCGCTTTTCCGTCGGGGAGATATTGCGTCGTGCCGCGTCGCCAGGCTTCGGTGTCGAGAAGGTCGCCGTCTTCAACAAACCACGCCACATCGGCAATCGCATAGTGAAGCAACAAATCTGCGCCGCTTTTTTCAAGGGCAAAGGCTTGGTCAAGATCGGTCGAGCGCGCCGGGTCCAGTGTCACAAAAGAGCGATCTGTGCGGTCTATATGTTCATTTGGCACCCGCTTTGCCGCCGCTTCTGCGGCCGCAAGGACGGCGGGCGGGAAGCCTTCGGGCACCTTATACTGGGTCCGGATCGCCGAGAGGCCGGATGCGAGCGCGTTCGTGGGGTCATGGAGTGCTTTCATGCTTCCTTGGTACAGCAACGCGCGGTG
Organism: Pseudomonadota bacterium; assembly: GCA_041179365.1. Classification (GTDB taxonomy): domain Bacteria; phylum Pseudomonadota; class Alphaproteobacteria; order Sphingomonadales; family Sphingomonadaceae; genus Aquisediminimonas. The sequence continues at coordinate 1,895 of JBEGTP010000210.1, read as the reverse complement.
GAGGGAAGGGGGCGCGTTTCTTCAAAGACGCCCTATCCCTCGCGCGGCAACCGCCTTAGAGCAGCCCCTCATGTCGCTTGATCCTCCTCCCTTAGCCGCGCCCGCATCCGAGCCGGACTCGGTGTTGCACCGCGTGTTCGGATTTGCCGAATTTCGCGGGGTGCAGGAACAGGTTGTTCGGCGCGTGCTCGCAGGAGAGCGGACGTTGGCAGTCATGCCGACGGGGGCGGGAAAGTCGCTGTGCTTTCAACTGCCGTCGGTCATGCTTGATGGGACCTGCGTTGTCATCTCGCCGCTGATTGCGTTGATGCATGATCAGATGCGCGCTGCCGAAGCTGTGGGGATCAGGGCCGCGACGCTGACCTCGGTTGATGAAAACCGTGCCGAAACAATCGAGCGGTTTCGCTCTGGCGCGCTTGACTTGCTTTATGTGGCCCCCGAGCGCGCGTCTGGCATGGAGTTTCGGGGGCTCCTGCGCGAGGCCAGGATCGCGCTTTTTGCGATTGATGAGGCGCATTGTGTTTCGGAATGGGGGCATGATTTTCGGCCCGACTACCGGCTGCTTCGCCCGCTCATGGATGATTTTCCCAACGTCTCGCGTCTCGCCCTGACCGCGACCGCCGATGCGCATACGCGCGGAGACATATTGGCCCAGCTCGGCATCCCCGTTGGCGGGATGATTGTTTCAGGGTTTGATCGCCCCAATATCCGCTACAACATCGCCCCCAAAGGTGGAACAACGCAGCAAATTGCAGACGTCGTCATGCGGACGCCGGGCGCAGGCATTGTCTATGTACAGTCGCGCGCGGGAACCGAGAAACTGGCCGAGGCGCTGGCCAAAACGGGGCGGCCTGTGCGGGCCTATCATGCGGGGCTCGATCCCCTCGTCCGCCGCAAAAATCAGTCTGATTTCGTCGCAAGCGAAGATATGGTGATGGTCGCAACGGTCGCGTTCGGAATGGGAATCGATAAGCCTGATGTGCGTTTTGTCGCGCATGCGGGGCTGCCAAAATCGATCGAGGCCTATTATCAGGAAACGGGCCGCGCGGGCCGCGATGGCGACCCTGCCGAAGCGCATATGTTTTGGGGCGCGGAAGATTTTTCCAAGGCGCGGCAGTGGCTGCGAGATGTTGAAGAGGCGCGCTTGCCCGGGGAGCGCGCGCGGTTGGCCTCGCTCGGGGCATTGGTAGAGACCGCCGCGTGTAGGCGTGCAATCTTGCTTCGCCACTTTGGCGAGAGCCCGCCGGAGGCCTGCGGGAATTGCGATAATTGTCTGAACGCGCCAGCGGCAGTTGATGCAACCGAGGTGGCACGCAAGTTTCTTTCGGCGGTTTACCGCACCGGTCAGAGTTTTGGGGTCGGCCATCTCGAAAATGTTCTCATCGGCAAGTCTGATGATAAAATTGCGAAGTTCGGCCATGATGCGCTTTCCGTTTTCGGCATTGTTTCGGGCGAGGACGCGGCCCTGATTAAACCCGTCGCGCGCTCGCTAATGCTCAAGGATGCGCTTCGGACCAATGAACACGGCGGCCTCATGTTTGGCCCCGAAGCAAAGGCCTATTTGAAAGGGGATCACAGTCTAGCCCTCGTTGTCCCCCCGAAGCGAGACCGCCGCGCAAAGCGCGCAGGCGATCCGAACCCGATTGGCGATCCTTTGTTTGAAGCATTGCGCGTGAAACGCCGAGAACTCGCGGCGGAAGTCGGTGTCCCGCCTTATGTTATTTTTCACGATGCGACATTGCGCGAAATGGCACAGATAAGGCCAAAGAGCCTGCGTGACATGGCTCTTGTCAGCGGCGTTGGCGCGCGTAAGCTTGAAGCCTATGGCGCCGCCTTTGTGTCTGTCATAAAGACATTTTGATTGAGGAGAGTTTTCATGTTCACCAAACTCACTG